>DASTBN010000766.1:0-10873 GCA_035712045.1 Pseudonocardiaceae bacterium | reverse complement strand
GAACGTCACGGCCTCGGCAGGCCGCCCCTGGCGGCCAGCTTGGTAGGCCATCGAGCCGAGGATATGAGCGCCCAGCCGCCGGTCATCAGCCGTGTGAGCAGCGCGCAGGCCTGCGATGTAGTAGCGCTGGGCCAGCCCGTGCTGGTTGGTGTCGTAGTAGGCCCATCCCACCAGCTGCCCGAGTTCAGCGAGTGCCAGGTGGAGCTTACAGCCGGTGGTGTCATCGTAGGACGCTTCATCCAGCAGGCTCGCCACCCAGCTGAAATGGAACTCGGCCAGTGCCAGCACAGTGCCGCCCCCGGCTACATCGTCGAGGGCTCTCAGCTCAGCGATCATGGCCGGGAGCCGATCCGCCAGCGCTCCCGAGATCCGGCGTCCCGCTAGCCCTGATACCAGCGGCTCTGGCTCATGCACGAGCCACTGGTGTGCCGGAGCCGTCAGGGCTGGGCCGGTCAGAACCAGGAACGTTCGGCGCTTCACCCCATCACCACCGCTCAGCACGACAACCGCATCGACGGTACCCCGGTGGTTCCAGGGAGCGACGAGTACCGGCTCGTGTCCGGGATCGGCCGTGTGCTCGCTACTCGGCCCTAAACCAGGCTCTACGCCGTGTGACGGTGTCCCCAGCAGCTCAGGCAGCCCGTTGGAATGAGACGGACCAGTCACCGCGGACTCTGCGATAACCAGCTCCCCTTTATCCTCCGGCAGCCGGAACCACAGCCGTCCTGGCGGTATCCTCAGCACTCGTGCCCAATACGCCAAGACATCCAGGTCACGGACCTGGCGCCCGGTCTCAATCCGGCTGACCTGGGGCTGGCTAAGACCCAGCCACTGGCCAAGCAGGGTTTGCGAGATGCCGTCTGGGCCGTAGACCGCATAGTGGTGCGAGTGGGTGCGGTAGGCACGGAATACCCGGCCGATGTGCTGGGCAGCACAAGCTTCGCCGAACGGTTCGGTCTGCCAGAATTCGGCCGGGACCTCGGGCGGGGCGATGAGTTTGTCCCGTGAGTCACGCTGGCAACGGGCGCATTGGCGTTCGGTGTTATCTTTGGCTAAGTGGGTACCGCACCGGCAATAGTATCGCCGGTGTTGCCGAGGCGCCATGGCACCACCCTTCGCTTCCGTCCAATTCTTAAAGAGAAGTCTAACCGCCGCCCACCCGAGCGTGATCCGCAGTGCCCCGGGGAGCGAGGATCGCCTTGCCCGGGCGAAGGCGGTGCATAGGCGTATCCAATCGCCGCATACGCCTATGCAAAAGCAGGCATACCAGATAGAGGCTATGACCTTTTTGGTGATCTTCCAAGGCTCCAGGGCCGGGCTGGGGCCTTGAAACTGGCGTGTCCCCCGCTTCGCCAGCCTGGTGTTCCCGGTCCTGGGTGTTTTCCGCGAGACGACTCGAAAGATGGCGAGACCGCGTGCAGTCAGAGAGTGACCGTGTAAGCCAAGGACTCGGTCAGGGTGAGACGCCATGATCCGGGAGGACCGGGAACTGTTGGCCCAGCTGGCCAGGC
This sequence comes from Pseudonocardiaceae bacterium, assembly GCA_035712045.1. Classification (GTDB taxonomy): domain Bacteria; phylum Actinomycetota; class Actinomycetes; order Mycobacteriales; family Pseudonocardiaceae. Next base: position 9,362 of record DASTBN010000766.1, on the reverse strand, counting down.
TGGGCCGGGAGATGGCGCCCCTGGCCATGCGCATGATGGATGGCAACGCCAGCCAGCGAGAGCAGCGGGACTATGCCCGAGCGCTGATCGCCGCCGGTGAGCGTTTGCGGCATCGGGCCAATGAGACAACTGACGTAATCATCGAGGGCGAAGTCCTTGAGGAGAAGGGTCTTGAAGACGGACCGCTGACCCCGCCAGAACCTACCACCCAGCGTACCTGGAGCCGTGGGTAACGTTTGGCAAACAAGACACCAGCTTCTCGTCGAGCGGCTCGAAATACTCGCCAGACGACTCAGGCGTAAAGAACTCGTCACAGGGGACGTACTCGAAGACGAAGTCATGCGGCTCGTCGCAGGCGTCCTCATGACGCTGAAGGTTCACCAGGTCAACAAACGAGGTCAGTGCAAATACTGCGGATGGACCAGGTGGACCTGGCGACTATGGCGCAAGCGGCCACAGTGCACTGTATACCGCAACTTTGACTTCGCCATGAGCCAGCCCTTGGATGTGGTGTGGCAGGAGGAGGAGAACCGCAGGGATTAAAGCCACGGTCTTAGTTTGTCGTTTACGGGTTCGGTGCCTGTGCCGAAATCTCCAGCACCCACATCCCCGGCTCGACCTACCAGATCGCAGTGACCGCTGGCCTCACGGTCGTGGTGCCACACCAGTTACGGGATGAACTCATGCCGGGGCATCTCAGTGAACGCGGCCCGCCACCGCTCATCTCACACACCGTGCCGTACCCCCAACGCCTCACGCAACGATTCCCCGGATATCGGACCGCTTCCTGGGGGCGGCGTGGAATGCCTGGGCTACCGGCAACTGGGGTCAGGCGATAGCGTGCATCCGGCTGGCCAGCGCGGACAGGCCTGGCATGGCCGCTTGCTTCGGGACGGCCATCAGGTCGGTGACCAGGCGGCGGACGGCGTTGCGGGTGCGGACCTCGCCGGGCCCGGCGCGCTCGGCGGCGAGCAGGGTCCGGTACGCCTGACCGGGTTTGCCCCACTGCGCCCACGCCTGCGCGACGTCGACGAGCAGGCGAGCGCGGCGCTCGGTGGTGGGGACCGAGGCCAGCGGCAGGCTGCGGGCGTGCGCGAGCGCGGCACCGGCGTCGCCCAGCACGGAGGCGGCTGAGACGCGGTGGCTAACCAGGTTCGCGACCAGGGCACGGTGATGGCCGGGGTCCTCGGCCAGCCGACTCGTGGTGGCCTCGGCCTCGGCGAGTAGGTCGTTTGCGCGGTCCCGGTCACCGGCGCGGGCAGCGGCGTAGGCGGCGGACAGGTGCAGCGTGCCGTACATCGCCAGATGCTCTGGCGCCGGGCGCGATCCGGAGATGTCCAGGTGGGACGCGGCGGTCAGCGTCAACGTCTGGGCCCGGTCGTAGTATCCGGCGCGGCGGGCCACCGAGGCGACCAGCCGCTGGGCCTCGGCCAGAGTCAGGACTCACCGGTAAATAACGTCGGTTTTGGTGTGTTTGATCTCTAGAGTTCTGCTATGGCAGAGATCGTGGGGTTCCCGGAGGCGTTCGCGGCTGCGCTGGCTGAGGTGGCTCCGGTGTTGGACGAGCGGGTGCGTCGGCTGCTGTTGGGGGCGGCCGCGCGTCAGCTGGGGCGGGGTGGGATCAAGCTGATCGCGGCGGTGACCGGAGCTGCGGCGGACACAGTCGGCAAGGGTGCCGCGGAGCTGGAGGCGGGGATCGTGGCTGATGGGCGGGTCCGCGCGCGCGGCGCCGGCCGAAAGCCGGCCGAGCGGATCGATCCGGAATTGTGGCCCGCGCTGGACAGGTTGGTCGATCCCGGGACTCGCGGTGATCCGATGTCGCGGCTGCGGTGGACGACCAAGTCGACGGTGAAGCTGGCCGGGGAGCTGAGCGCCCAGGGTCATCGGGTGGGACCCGACACGGTGGCCCGGCTGCTCAAAGACCACGACTACAGCCTCCAAGCCAACGCCAAGACGATCGAAGGTAAGCAGCACCCCGACCGCGACGCCCAGTTTCGCTACCTCAACGACCAGGTCACCGCGTTCCTTGCGGCCGGGATGCCAGTCATCTCGGTCGATACCAAGAAAAAGGAGAACGTCGGGGCCTGCAAAAACGGTGGCCGGGAGTACCAGCCCAAGGGCAAGCCGGTGCCGGCCAGCACCTACGAGGTCATCGGTGAGGGCGGCAAGGCAGTGCCCTACGGGGTGTATGACGCAGGCGCCAGCACCGGGTGGGTCAACGTGGGCACCGACGCTGACACCGGAGAGTTCGCGGTCGAGTCGATCCGCCGCTGGTGGACCACGATCGGGCGTTCCGGCTACCCAGGGGCGGACCGGCTGCTGATCACCGCGGACGGTGGCGGATCCAACGGTTCCCGGTTGCGGCTGTGGAAGACCCAACTCGCCCAGCTGGCCACCGAGACCGGGCTACAGATCACCGTGTGCCACCTGCCGCCGGGCACCTCGAAATGGAACAAGATCGAACACCGGATGTTCTCCGCGATCACCATGAACTGGCGCGGCCGGCCCCTGGAAACCCATGAGGTGGTGGTCCAGACCATCGCCGCGACCACCACCAAGACCGGGCTGAGCATCCAGGCGGAACTCGACACCAGCACCTACCAACGCGGCATCAAGATCACAGACAAGGAAATGAAGGCCTTCGAGGCCGCCCACCTGCAACGACACACCTTCCACGGCGACTGGAACTACACAGTAACGGCCTCACCAGGCCAAGACGCAACACGCCCGAACCGCAAGAAGTAATTTATCTGGGAGCACTCAGTGGGTGCTCGCACGGCCTGGCGACGTGCAGGGCGCAGTCGGCGGAGATCCATTCCAGGCCGGAGGCTTCCAGCTTGATCAGCGCGCGGGTAGCCAGGTTGTAGGACTCCGCGAGCACCCGCTGCGCGCTGGGGTTGTCCCGTTGGGTGGTGGCGGTGGCCTCGGCTGCGGTGATCAGCGCGGGCAACCGGCTCGCGAGCGGCAGGTAACGGCAGGTGGTGAACTCGTGTTGCGCCACAGTCAGGGCTCTGAACAGCACGCCGACCGGGGCCGGCTCGCCGGCCTGCACCGGGCCGAGCAGCACGTCACCGAGCTGACCAGCCAGCACCTGCGCCGGATCAACCTTGGGGTCGTTCGCCGCGAACGGCCAGGCGAACGGGCTGCTGGTGAGGGCGGTGAGCAGGAAGGCGCGTCGGCGCACCGGGTTGTTCTCCTCTGCCAGCGGGATCGTGACCCGGCCCACCCTATGCCCGGCCCCGGGGATCGGCGGGGAGGCTCGCGTGGTCGTGTCGCCCAGCCCGAACACCCCCGGCGGCAGGGAGAGCACGTGGGCCAGTTTCCGCAGCAGCTCCACGTCCCGCAGCGGCAGCCTGCCGGTCTCCCAGCGGGAGACCTGGCTGGCTGAGAAGCCGCAGCGACGGCCGAGCTCGGCCTGGCTCCACTGGTACGCGGTACGAGCGATGCGCACGACGGTGCCGGGTTCGTGGTGGGAGCGCAGCAAGGCCACGACCATCTCGCCATGCGCGGCCGGTGACATGACTGCGCCTCCTCGTGACACGGCCAGCCTTCCCACCGTAGCGATTTCCGGCGCGGCGACCAGTGGGTTTGCAGGATCCGCACACCATCTGCGGTACTGGCACAACCCGCTGCCGGCCAGTGGTGATCGCCGGTTGCGTGGCAGGAGCCCCCTCAGTTCGACCGACCCGAAGGGCTCCATGCTCGATGTATGTCTCGACATTCCCAGCCAGCCCCGCCACCGACGCCTACCTGCGCTCCGGGCGGATCATCGACTGTAAGGCCGGTGCCGATGCCCGAGTTATCCCACCGCGACCCGTCGAGGCTGCGAGGCTGACGGCCATGCGAGAGAAGGTCTGGACATTCATCGGACGGCACACGGGCGGCGTGCAGTGGCGCATTCTGTGGTTCGCCCACACCAAGTACATCGTCGGAGTCTCGGGGCTCGTGCGGAACAGCGCCGGCCAGGTACTACTGATTAAAGGTCGCATGTGGAAGCCGAGCCGACCATGGGGCCTGGTCACCGGCTACGCCGAGTCCGGCGAGCGCTGGGAGGACACCGTCGTCCGGGAAGCACGCGAGGAGACCGGCTTCGAGGTGAAAGTCGAGCCCAACCCTGTCCGCCTGGTCACTGGTTTTAAGCTGCGCGCCGAGGTCGCATACCTCGCCGAATACGTCGGCGGTACCTACCAGCCTGACCCGAAGGAGGTCCTGGAAGCCCGCTTCTTCAACATTGACGAGCTGCCAGACGGCTTGCTGCCGCAGCACGGGGATCTGATCGAGCACTATCGCTACTGGTTCAAGGGGAACGACGTTGACCGTGCTCACGCCCAACGAGAAGCTCACGGGCACACCGCAGCAGAAGCGGGAGATTTATGAGCGGCTGGCCCGCTTCCGCCAGCAACCCGACCGCACGCTCACATTGTCCGAGACACATCCGATGCTGGCCTTCCGGACCCTCGACAAGGTGCTGCCCAGCTTTGACGATCACGAAGTGTTCGCCCTCGGCGTGCGGCTGGCGTGGGAGCGACTTGCTGAACTCGGGCTTTCCGAGCTGCTTCCCCACGAGCGTGTGTTCGTTGGTGTCGCCTCGACGCGACCAGCCTGGGGAGGATTCCACTGCCTTAACCCGGCTCCCGAGGGACTGCCGCCGGGCTACCGTTACGTCCAGGCCGCAGCGGTCATCACCCGCTACGGCGACCTGCACGGCAACGTAGCCAGCGCTCCCGGAGTCGCCGGCCTCGACCTGATCCGCAGCTACACGCACGACTGCTTCCACCGGGGGACCTTCCGGTCCTACCGGCTCGGGACCACCGGGATCCACCGCAACCAGCACGGCATTAACTTCCGCCGAGAGAACGGCAGCAGCTACTCCGCACGCGACCCACAAGGCTCAGCCTCGACCCGCAACCTTGCGTCATCATGGAAGGCGCGTTCGATGTGGAAGCGACCGCCATAGTCCGGGACGTGGCCGCCATCGCTAGTATTCCGTGCCCAGCAGCCAGGATGGACCGCTACGTCTGGCATGACAGCACGGGAAACGGGTTGAAAGCTACCGACACCACCGATCCATGGCTGACCGCTATGAACGGCTACGCGCTTCGGTGACGGCCCCCTACGCCGCCTTCCTCGTCGAGATCGGCGGTCCCGACTCCGACGAGCTACACCATCTGGTCATCCGTGCGACACTCGACGGGAACCTTTCCTCGCTTCAGAGCTGGCTGGAGGACCGCTATGGCCCCGGCGAGTTTACGGCGTTGTTCCGCAGCGGCGCGTACAGCCGCGCTATGTAGCGTTGGCTGAAGCTGAGCGCCGACGCAGCAACCTTGATCAGCTCACGTTATCGCATGGTCTTGCCTTACGGTTCTCTACTAGGCGTCATCAACAGCGAATTGACCCCGATCAACAAAAAACTCAACACTCTCCCGGTTCTCAACAACATCGCCGACAACGCGAAGCAGATTCGCGCCGGACACCCACGCCCAGGTGGGTTCGATCGCTTCCACGCTGGGAGATCGAACCCCGGCGAGATAGCCACTCAGACTGCCGTGAATCTCGACGTCAGGCGTTTCGGGTGCCGAAGCGGAGCTCGATGTGATTGATCCCCGGCTCGGCCACAATCGTCTCGCGCACCGGCGTCCACCCCTCGGCGTTGGCCTCTAATGTGTACCGTCCGGCCGCTGGCACGCCAATCGTGAATGTCCCGTCGGCACCGGTCAGGGCGGCGATGTCGGGAAGGGAGACCGGTGCGTCGACCACGTACACCCGGGCAGCGGCGACCGGATCTCCCTTCCCGGCCCGCACGACACCGGCGATGAGGGGCGTCGATGTCGTCACGGTGTGTTTACGCTTTCCACGCGGCGATGTTCGAGGCTACCGGGGATGTGATACGGGTACCCGAGTTGGTGACAGTTCCACCGTAGGCGTGTACGGCGACACCGAGGCGGTCCCCGTTCACGAGCCGCCAGACCGGCGCCCCGCTCTGCCCACCGGCGGTGTCGATGTCGTAGTACACCTTCCGTGGCCCGACGCTCGCTACCCGGTTGGCCTGGAACCACATCGTGCCCGATGGCTTGTCACCGGGGTAGCCGGCGATATTGACCGTGCTGGCGGTGAGATCGGCGTCGTTGAGGACCTGGTAGCCGAACCATCCGACGGTGTTGCCGAGATCGGTGCCGAGAATGATGGCGCCGTAATCGTAGTTCTCGTCGCCGTTGTTGATCCAGCCATCCACGGATCGGAACGAGTTGCTCGTGACCGACCCGTATGGCAGGTTCGTGCCATTGCGGCCGGGCATCACCTGGATGCTCTTCACCCAACCGTCCCGGCCGGGCACGCCACTGTTCTTGATGTATACGACGTGCCCCGCGGTCAGCAGGGTGTGCGGACCGACAAACCAGCCCGTCCCGATCCATGTGGAGTTGTCCGCCGCGGTGATGAACAGTGACGCGATCGCACGCCACGGATAGACGGCGGTATTGGTGACCTGGGTGCGGTCATCGGGCCCGTGGACGGTTTCCTCCCTGGGCAGAGGCGGGCCGAACGAGGCCTCCCCGATGTCGGGCAGCTGAGTGATCGGCAGGTTGAACCCGATCTCCGGATCCGCGGCGAGCGCGAGTGACCGGTGTCCGGGCACATCCTCCACCTCGATTCCCGGGGCGGCGGCCTGCTCCCCATCCGCGCCGGGCGAAGACGGCTCGGTGAGCTCCTCGATCACTTCACTGGCGATGTCGGGCTGGTTGGACACGGGCGCGTGCGGCCCAGTGGTCGCGACCTCGTAATCCTGAACTGACATAGTGCCTCCGTTCTCATCATGCGGCACGTTGTGCCGGAGCTACCTCCTCAAAGAACCCATCACCCGGGTCAGTGATACATGACCTGCCCCAGTAATACGAAGAGTGACGCCATCAGCTGCGGCAGCGCGGATCGGTAAACTATCGAGCGAGGGCAGTGAAGGGGGCGAGAGAGCCAGGGTTACGCAGGGCACCGGGGCTGACAGCTCCCGCAGGGTCCTCGCCGAGGAGGATCCGTTTGAAGGGGACTTCGCATTTCTTGCCGTTGAGGGTGCGGGGCACCTCGTCGATCACCATGAACCGGTTGGGGACGTGCCGGGGTGAGAGGTTCTCCCGCAGGGCCGCGCGCAGCCCCGGCTCGACGTCGGCCAGCGACACGCCATCGGCGAGCACCAGGAAGCAGAGCAGCTCGCCGTCCTCGGTGCCAGCGCTGGAGGTGTCGATGACGAGGGAGTCGAGTACCGAATCCACGCTTTCGACCACGGTGTAGAACTCGGCGGTGCCCATCCGCACCCCGCCGCGGTTGAGCGTGGCGTCGGATCGGCCGTAGATCACGCACGAGCCGCGCGGGGTGATCCGGATCCAGTCGCCGTGCCGCCATAAACCGGGGTAGACATCGAAATACGCCTCGCGCAGCCGCACCCCGTCCGGGTCGTTCCAGAAACACACCGGCATCGAGGGCATCGGCTTGGAGATCACCAGCTCGCCCACCTCGTCGGCCAGCTCAGCCCCGGCGGAATCCAGCGCGACCACCGAGGCACCCAGCGCCCGGCAGGAGATCTCGCCTTCCCAGACCGGTACGTCCGGGGCGGCGCACACGAACGCCGTGCACAAATCGGTGCCCCCGGACACCGAGCAGATCTGCACCCCAGCGCCGAGCTCCGAAGTGATCCAGCGGAAGCCATCCGGGGACAGCGGTGCCCCGGTGGAGCCGATCGCCCGCAGCGCGGTGAGGTCGTAGTCCGCGCCCGGCCGCAGCCCGGCTTTGCGGCAGGCCTGGATGAACGGGGCGGAGGTGCCGAGATAACTCAGGCTTTCCTCCGATGCCAGCCGCCACAGCGCCCCGAGATCCGGATAATCCGGGCTGCCGTCGTAGAGCACGATCGTCGCGCCCACCAGCAGGCCGCTGACCAGGTAGTTCCACATCATCCAGCCGGTGGTGGTGAACCAGAGGAACCGCTCGCCACCCGCGAGGTCAGATTGCAGTGCGAGCATCTTCAGGTGCTCCAGGACGATGCCGCCATGGCCCTGCACGATCCCTTTGGGCAACCCGGTGGTTCCCGAGGAGTAGAGCACCCACAGCGGATGGTCGAACTCCACCGCCTCGAACGCCAGCCGCGCCCCCTGGTGCTCGGCGAGCAGGCGCTCCCACCGGGCCGGCGTCACGGTGGCACGCGGGGCCGGCATCTGCCCGCTCAGAGCGTCCACAGTGGATCGGACGTCGTACTGCCGACCGCCGTAGACGTAGCCGTCCACCGCGATCAGCACAGCGGGCGCCAGCTGGGTGAACCGGTCGGCGACCGCGCGGGCGCCGAACTCCGGTGAGCAGGACGACCAGATCGCGCCCAGGCTCGCCGTGGCCAGGAACGCCACCAGGGTGTCCAGGGTGTTCGGTGCCAGCGCGACCACCCGGTCCCCCCGGCGCACACCCAGCGACGCCAGCGCCGAGCGCGCCGCCGCGACACGCGCCCGCAGCTCGCCGTAGCCGCATCGCTCCCGCGCCCCGTCCTCCCGGCGGAAGATCACCGCTAGATCGTCGTCACCTTTGCGCGCACCGGGAGCCAGCGCGTGCTCGGCGTAGTTCAGCGTCGCTCCCGGGAACCACCGCGCACCCGGCATCGCGGTGCCGGTCAGCACCCGGTGCGCCGGAGTGTGAAAACGGACCCCGGCGAACTCGGCGAACGCCCCCCAGAAGCCTTCCAGATCGGCCACCGACCAGCGCCACAGCGCGTCGTAATCAGCGGTGCTGACTCCCCGGGTGGCGGCCAGCCACGCCCGGAACGCCGCCAGCCGCGAGCGGGCCACCGCGGCTGGATCGGGCCGCCAGAGGATCGCGGGCTCAGCCATGCCCAGCCGTCTCGCGGCTAGCGCAAGTGCCCAGCGAACCAGTTCACGGCGCGGGCCCAGGCTTCCGGCGCGATCGGCTGATCGGTGTCGAAACGGCAGTACACCAGCTCAGTGGCGACCTCGGCGGAATGGGCCGCGTCACGCAGTTTGCGCACCTCCTCTTCAGGCACGTCGCCACCCCGCCCGTAAATGCCCAGCCACGGGCAGCGCAGCTCCGGGGCGATGTCGACCAGGGCGGGTAAGGACGCCGTCACCTGACGCACCACCCCGGTGCCGCCCACGGTCACCGCGGCACCGAGATCATGCTGGGTGGCGACGATGAGCGCCACCGCCCCGCCCAGGCCGAAACCCACCACCCCGATCCGGTCAGCGCTCAGCCCCCGTCCCATCAGCCAGCGGATGGCGCCGCCGGTATCGGCACGCACGGACTCAGCCGTCAGCCGCTCGACATGGCTGAGCCTGTCGGCGTCACCATCGGCGGGCAGCTCATCGACCCCATCGCCA
>DASTBN010000765.1:0-7890 GCA_035712045.1 Pseudonocardiaceae bacterium | reverse complement strand
TTACCCCCGCCGGTGCCGGTGTGCGTCCCGTCCAGGTCGAACTTCTCGGTGCTCAGACCGGCTTGCCGGGCTTCCTCGTACAGCCCGGTGACGATGCCGCTGAGCTCGGGCCAGCTGGCCGCGGGGTGCACGTTCACCTCGATAACCCCGGGGTCTGCGCCCACCACGATGCGCTGCAGCCTCGGGTCGACCGGCGGGGCGTAGCCCTCGATCACCACCGGTGTGCCCGTTTCGGCGGCTGAGGCCTCGATGAATGCCAGCAGCTCAACGACGTGCTCCAGCTGTTCCAGCGGGGGCAGGAACACGTGCAGGCGGCCATCGCGGCGTTCCACGCACAGCGCGGTCGGCGGCGCCTGATCCATCGGGACCACCCGGGCGGTGGGGCTGCCCCCGGGTTGCGGCGCCACCCCGGCCGGTGGCCCGAAAGACGGCACGGGCAGCGGGCCGCGTTTCTCGAACGGGGAACGCTCCGGCTCAGGCCGCGCCGCCCGCCAGGACAGCGACGACAGCGGCAGCCGCAGGCCCATCGGCGAATCACCCGGGCGCAGCATGAGGTGCTTGCGCCGCAGCAGCCAGCGGGCGGTGGCCCACCCGCTGTCGTCGAGATGGGTCCGGTGGATCGGGATCACCCAGCCCCGGGGAGCGCCGACGTCGGCGTCGAGCTCGGCGACGATCCGGGCCCGCACCCGGGCATCGGCCAGCGCCTGGTCGGTGGGGTCGATGTCGTAGTCGGGCGGCGGCCCTTCGGGTAGCTGCGCTTCCGCCGCCAGCCGCTCCAGGGGGTCCTCATAGGCGGGAAGGCAGCATTCGGGCGGGATGCCCAGCCGCGTCGCGATAGCCAGGGTCAGCCACTGCGCGTCGTCGTCGGTGGACTCACCCGCCGCCCAGGGGTCGGCCAGTAGCGCATCGGATTGCCAGAGGGGCTCGCCATCGGCCCGCCACAGCACCCCGATCTGCCAGCGTGGCAGCACTTCCCCCGGGTACCACTTACCCTGCCCCACCTGGAGCAGCCCGCCGGGCGCGAAGCGCTGTGCGAGCCCACCAGCCAGCCGCCAGGCCAGCTCCCGCTTGCCCGGCCCGTCAGGCGCGACGGTCCACTCCGGGGCGTCCATGTCGGTCACCGACACGAACGTCGGCTCCCCGCCCTGGGTGAGCCGGACGTCACCGGCGGCCAGCACAGTGTCCACCGCACCGCCCAGCGCGTCGATGCGGGCCCATTGCTCCTTGGTGTAGGGCAGCGTGACCCGCGGGCTCTCCCGGAACCGGGTCACCCGGTTGACGTGGGAGAACTCCACCTCACACTCGTCGAGGGCACCGGTGACCGGGGCGGCGCTGGAGGGTTCCGGGGTGCACGCCAGCGGCAGATGACCCTCGCTGGCGAACAACCCGGAGGTCGGATCCAGCCCGATCCATCCGGCCCCGGGCACATACACCTCGGTCCAGGCGTGCAGGTCGGTGAAATCCGCGCTGGGCCCGGGGGGACCCTCTAGCGGGCGCTGGTCGGCGACCAGCTGGATGAGGTAACCCGAGACGAACCGCGCCGCTAGCCCCAGCTGGCGCAGGATCGCGACCAGCAGCCACGCGCTGTCCCGGCACGAGCCCTGGCGCAGCGCCAGGGTTTCCTCCGGGGTCTGCACACCGGCTTCCATCCGGGTGAGGTACTCGATGTCGCGCCGCAGCCGCTGGTTGAGCCCGACCAGGAAGTCGTTGATCGGTGTTCCTTCTGAAGGCTGGGGACCTGTGGCGGCCAGCCACTCGGTGAGCAGCGGCCCCGGTGGCTCCGTCACCAGGTACGGCGTGAGGTCGCGGACCAGGGATGGCTCGTAGTCGAACGGATAGTGCTTGGCGCTCTCCTCGACGAAGAAGTCGAACGGGTTGATCGCGGTCATGTCGGCGATCAGGTCGACATTGATCGTCAGCTCCCGGGCCGGTTCCGGGAACACCAGCCTGGCCAGGTAATTGCCGAACGGGTCCTGCTGCCAGTTCAGGAAGTGCCCGCCGGGCTGGACCTTCAGCGAGTAGGCCAGCACCGGGGTGCGGCAATGCGGCGCCGGGCGCAGCCGCACGACGTGCGGCGCCAGCCGGACCAGCCGGTCGAAACGGTAGGACGTGTGGTGTTCCAGCGCGACATGAATGGCCATCGGGCACCTCGCTCAGGACAACTCGAGCATGGCGGGATCAGAGCTCAGCACGGGCTCCGGGGAGAGCCGGAAATACGCCTGCGCCAGCGTGTCGTGCAGATCCCCGATGCCCTCCTGGAGAGCCTCGGAGAGCTCGTGCAGCTCATCCGGCGTTCTGATATCGGTGACCGTGAGATCCCGCAGCGTCGTGTGGATCCGCGCGCAGCGGGCCATGGGCAGTGCCGACCGGGGCAGCTGCAGCAGCGAACGCGACGCCGAGGCCAGGCAGAATTCCACCGACCTCGGGAACTGGGCGTCCTGGAGCAGGAACCGCAGCGCGTCCGGCCCGGACACCCCGCAGCCCACGCTGCGCCGGAACATCTGGTGGGCGCACAGCGAGCGCAGCACGCTCATCCACGTCACGTCGTGGTAAGGAATATCCCCCGTGCCCCCCGGATTCTCCGCGCGCTGGCTCAGCAGGATGCCGGCCTGCACGTCCAGGACGCGGGTGGTCATGTCCGCCCGCTCGAGGTGCCGGCCGATCTGGAGGAAGGCGTACGCCTCGTCGTCGCACATGGTGCCCGCGAGCATTCCCACCAGCAGATGGCAGTCGGATATCACGCTGTCCATCCACCGCAGCCGGCTGCGCCGGTCGATCGCTTCCTCCGAGGTCGCGCTGGCCCATCCATGCAGGTCGGTGACCACCTCCCAGGATGGGCTGGGCAGCAGCACCCGGCTCACCCGCAGGTTGACCCGGGCCTGGCTGATGCTGGCCAGGATCGAGCCCAGGTTCTTCGGGTCGGTGGCCAGGAACCCGACGACGTCCTCCTCCTCAGGCCCGGCGTGGCGGCCGAGGAACTCCTCATTGCTGCCGGTCACCGCGAGCAGCGGCGACCAGCCCACCCCGGCCGAACGGGGCAGGTCCAGGAACAGCTCGGTGTGCACCTTGATCAAGCGTGCTGTCGTCTCGGCCCGCTCGAGGTAGCGTCCGGCCCAGTACAGCGACTCGGCGAACCGGGATAGCAACATCGGGGGCTCCCCTCAGCCGTTCCGGATGCTCGCCACGGTGGGGTCCAGCACCCAGGTGTCCTTGCTGCCGCCTCCTTGTGAACTGTTCACGATCAGCGAGTTCTCGACCAGCGCCACGCGGGTGAGCCCGCCCTGGGTGACGTAGGCGCGCTCGCCGGAGAGGATGAATGGCCGCAGGTCGACATGTCGGGGGACGATCCGGCCGGCGCACAGGGTCGGCGCGGTGGACAGGGATAGCGTCGGCTGGGCGACGTAGTTGCGCGGGTCGGCCTCGATCCGGGCGGCGATCTCCTCCTTGTCCGCGCTACTCGCCCGCGGCCCGATGAAGATCCCGTAGCCGCCGGACTCGTTCGCGGGTTTGACCACCAGCTCATCCAGATGAGCCAGTACGTGGGCGCGATCGGCGTCGGCGTGGCACAGGTACGTGGGCACGTTCGCGATTTTCGGGTCTTCGCCCAGGTAGTAGCGGATCAGCCTGGGCACGTAAGCGTAGATGGCCTTGTCATCGGCTACGCCGGCGCCGGGGGCGTTGGCGATCGCGACGTTGCCGACCCGCCAGGCGCGGATCAGGCCGGGCACCCCCACCTGGGAGTCCGAGCGGAACACCTCCGGGTCCAGCCACAGGTCATCGACCCGGCGGTAAATCACATCGACCCGGACCGGCCCGCTGATGGTGCCGACGTACACCCGGTCGTCGTCGACCAGCAGGTCGCCGCCCTCGACCAGGTAGGCACCCATCTGCCGGGCCAGGAAGACGTGCTCGAAGTACGCTGAGTTGTGCACCCCCGGGGTCAGCACGGCGATGGTGGGCCAGTCGGTGCGCCGGGGGGAGAGCGCGGCGAGCATTGTGTGCAGCTTGTTCGGGTAGCTGTCCACTGGGTGGATGTCCAGGTCGCGGAACAGATCGGCGAAGACCCGCTTGGTGACCAGCCGGTTCTCCAGCATGTAGGACACCCCGGAGGGCACCCGCAGGTTGTCCTCCAAGACGTAGATCGTGCCGTCGGCGTCGCGGACCAGGTCACTGCCGCAGATGTGCGCCCAGATCCCCCCTGGCGGGCGCACCCCGGCGCACTGCGGCCGGAAGTTGGGTGAGTTGGCCAGCACCTCCGCCGGCAGCACCCCATCGGTGACGACCCTGGCTTTTCCATACAGGTCGTCGATGAACATGTTCAGCGCGGTGAGCCGCTGCACCAGGCCATCGGAAATCTTGTTCCATTCCTGGGTGGAGATCACCCGGGGGATCACATCGAACGGCCAGGCCCGGTCGCGGTTGTCGGCGTCGGAATAGACGGTGAACGTGATCCCCATCGCCTTGATCGCCAGCTCCGCCGCTTTCTGGCGTTCGATCAGCTCATCGCCCAGCGAACCCAGGTACCGGATGACGCCGCTGCTCGCCACCCGGGCGCGCCCGCTCACCAGCATCTCATCCCAGCAGCCGGGGCTGCGATACTCGCCCCACTGCGCGGCGGTGCCCTGCGCGCCACTGGCTGGAGGAGGTGAGCCGGGAACCGGAGTCGGCATTCGTCGGTCGCGGATAGGCATCCCTCGAATCACCTCCGCATCTAGCATCGAACAGCGCTGTATCGGCGAGGTTTCGCCGTGGTCACGCTCGTGGGTGACGTTTTCCGAGCGCCAGCGTGGATCTTCGGGATGGTCAGGCTGGCCAGCTTGATCAGGCAGCATTGCCTGTACGGTCTCGGTGAGCCGATCGGCCCGGACCAAAGCGTGCTCGGTCAGGGGCCAGTCGTCGGTCTTCTCGGCGCAGGCCAGCGCGAAGCGGAACACGCGGCTGGCGTCGTCGTGGGCACCGGCGTCGAAGGCCATGAATCCGGCGCGGTGAGCGAGGTCGCCGACCGCGGAGAACAATTCGAGGCGCAGACGGGTCGGGCAACTGGCCCCGAGCAGGCCCACCGACCAGTGCAACTCCGAGACCGGATCACCTATTGTCTTTGCGATGTCACGGTGAAAAGGTATTCATCAGCGTCAACGGCCTGCGGGTATCCCAGGCGGGCCAGCGCGGTGTGCGCTTGCTCGGATGGCGTTCAGCCGCGCGACAAGATGGGCGGGGCGAGGGCGCCGGTTGGCGACCGTGTACTTGGACCTGGGCCCTAAGATTTTGAAATTTGAGTCGAGTTTTAGGTGGTCATGCGGGCCTCGCGGATGTAGTCGTTGATGTGGTGGTTGCCACCCCACCTGCTGGCCCATCACCAGGAGGCCCGCTGGTCAGGTTCCGAAGTGCACGGGCTGGCCGGTGGTCTCAAGCACGGATAACCAGAGATCGCCGTGGGGGTCGACCTGGTTGCGCTTGCTTACCGTGAGCGCCATGGGGAGGTGCACGAATCGCCGACGCCAGCGGCCGACGACCATCGCGGTGCGCCCGGACATCGCGGCGTGCACCGCTGCCTGGGCCAGGCGCACGCAATAGACGCTGTCGTAGGGGTTGGCCGGTACGCTGCGGATGGCGTAGCTCGGGTCGATGAACCGGATGCAGGGCTCGATCCCGGCCCCGGTGAAGTGCTCGGCGATGCGTCGGCGCAGCAGCGCGCTGACGTCACGCAGCCCGGCGTTGCCGGAGGCGTCGCCCGCCGCGTGCTCGTCACTGAGCAGGTCCTGGCCAGCGCCCTCCGCGACGACCACGACGGTGTGGCCGTGCTGGCGCACCTTGTTCAGCAGGTAGGCCAGCAGCCCCTGGTCGCCATCGAGTTCGAAGGGGACCTCCGGGATGAGCACCACATCGGCGTCGTTGCGGGCCAGCGCGGCGTAGCAGGCGATGAAGCCCGAGTGCCGGCCCATCAGTTTCACCAGGCCCACGCCGTGCGCGGTGGCCCTGGCCTCCACGGTGACCGCGTGGATCGACTCCGAGGCCTGGGCGAACGCGGTCTGGAAACCGAAGCTCTGATCGATGTAGGGAATGTCGTTGTCGATCGTCTTGGGCACCCCGACCACGGCGATCCGCGCGCCCCGCTGGTCGATCACGCTGGCGATCCGCATCGCGCCGCGCATGGTGCCGTCGCCGCCGATCACGAACAGGATGTTGATGCCCAGGCGCTCCAGGCAGTCGGCGATCTCCTCAGGGTCCTGCGGCCCCCGGGAGGTGCCCAGCATGGTGCCGCCATCGGCGTTGATGCTTTCCACGTTCTGCGGGGTCAGGTCCACGACGTCGTGTTTGTAGGAGGCGATGAAACCCTGGTAGCCGTTGCGGAAGCCGACGATGCGCCGCACCCCGTAGTGGTTCGTGAGATTGCGGACCAGGCCGCGGATAACGTCGTTGAGCCCGGGGCACAGGCCCCCGCAGGTGACGATACCGGCCCGGGTCTTGGACGGGTCGAAGAAGATCTTGCGCCGGGGCCCGGCCGGTTCGAAGGTGGGCAGGTCGCCCAGGGCGCCCTCGCGGGTCCGGATCATGCTGAGCGTGTCGTCCAGCAGCACCCGGTCACCCTCGTCGACGTAATGCTCGGTGGTCTGCCTGGTATCGAGCAGGGCCGCCAGCGGGGACTCGATCCGGGCCGTGCCGAGAGTCTTGATGGAGAGATCCGTGCCGCTCGCGGTGTTGGTCAGCTGCCGCGCGGCGCGGGCGGCCGCGATCTCATGTACCCCACCGGTCACTGGTCTGCTCCTCACCACGCTGCTCGGCCGGGGCCACCCCGCGCCGGTGAGAACGTGACCTCATGCTGCGCGTTAAGCATGCGCCAGCCTGATAGGTCGCGACAACCACCAGGTGACGCGGATCGCGCGATGATCGAGCCTCGATCCAGCCAGCGTGGGCCGATGTTGTGGCGCGGTGGTTCTGGTCTGGGCAGGAGGTGCGCGGGTAGTAGGGTCGCCCGGTCCGGAGGAGGAGGTTCGCGATGGCGGGCGAGTTCAGGCTGCCCGGAGCGGCGTTGACGGATGCGGCGCCGCCGGGTTCCACAGCGGCGCTAGTGGCCTCGGGTGAGCTGTGGATGGACCACGGCGTCGCCGAGCGCGCCGCCGCCCGCTGCGAACAGGTGTGTCACGAGATCGACGACTTGCTGGCAAGCGCACAGCAACTCACCTTTAACGGGCGTTTGGTGACAATACGGACGGCAATGCCGCTGCGGAGCGGTTTGTGCAGGCCGGTTGGGACTACATCAACACGATGCAGAGGGCGCAGGAGGTCTTCCGGAACATGGCCGCGACGTACCGAACGGCGGGGCGGACAGTCAGCGAGGCGGAAGCTGCGAACGAGCGGATGTTTCGAGGTGGCTCCCAATGAGACGGCTGGCGGCAGGGTTGGCGCTGCTGGCTGTGGGGAGCGGCGCCCAGACCTCTGCTCCCGCCCCGCAGCCCCCGGTGGGGGATGCCAGCCGGGTGGACATGTGCACCGTGCTGACCGATGCTGAGTTGACCGGGCTGGGTAACGATGTGGCTAGCCGGAAGCCGGTGAATCATGTGGGTCTGATCGGTTGCCGGTGGCTAGGGAGCCGCTACACGCTGGACCTCGAGCGGGACAAAGACAAGATCGCCTCCTATCAGGCCCGTCAGCGTGATCCGGCGTTCACTAGTTTTGCGACGAACACGGTCAATGGTCGCGCCGGTGTTCGCATCTCTGTCCGTCCCGACCGCACCGACTGCGTCCAGTTCTTCGATGGTGGGTCTGTGTCTTTGGTGGTGCAGCTGTCGAAGGCCGGGCTGTATACCGGGCCGCCGTTGGATTGGTGTGGCGAGGCGATGCGGATCGCGCGGATGATTGAGCCCCGGCTGCCGAAGGTGGGCGGCTGAG
>DASTBN010000764.1:0-2777 GCA_035712045.1 Pseudonocardiaceae bacterium | reverse complement strand
TTGAAGATCATCAAGTGCTGGGGTGGTGACAACACCACGGTGAGAGTCTCCGGTGGCGCGGCCATGTCCTGGGAAATGCTTGAGGACCGGCAGCACGCCCGCGTCGCGTAAGCCGCTGGCGAACGCGCCCGCATAGGTGGTGGTGATCCCCGGGTCGGGGCTGAACGAGCGATCTCCGATCACGGCCGTGGCCGGCTGGTCACTGACATCGACGACGGGCGCGAGGTCGATGGTGACGCCGTGCGCGCGCAGGGCATTCCCACGCTCGTGAGCGAGTTGCCTGACCTGCTCCGGCGATAGTGACCCCGCCATCGCCCGAGCACTGGGAATCGCGCCGTCCACTGTGCCGATCCGCTGCACACGACCGCCTTCGTCGTCGACGGCGACCGCGACCGGTGTCCGCGCGGCCTCCTGGAGGGCACGGAGGTGGTCACCGAGGAGGATCTGTGTCGCGGTACCTCCGATGAAGATCCCGCCGACGTGTGCGGTGCGCACGACCGAGATCGCGCCGCCGGGGTCGGCGGGATCGACGCCGACCATGAGCCGCTGCGCGAGGCGGTCCCGGATCGGCATGCTAGCCACTTGCCGGGCGCAGGACATCGCGTCGATGGTCTCCCCCGGCGCTGATTCCGCGCCAGGGCCAGCCGAGGGCGCCGGGCGCGCGCCATCGCGTGTCTGATACGCCGCGACGAGGATGCCGAGGAGCAGGAGAATCCCGGTGATCGCCGTGCCGGCGAGCCTGCGCCGGGTCACCGGCCGGGGCGCAATCGAGCTGCCAGCGCTCCTCCTATGGCGGCCAGAATGTAGCATTGATCAGCGGGGCTTTGTGTTCTGCGAGTACGAGTAAAGGTTCGAGGTACTCAGGCGTCTCGCGAAACAGTCGTTCGGCGGTAGCGACCGCGCGTCACACCACTGGTTGGCGTCATCCGGGGTACCGAACGCGATGGCGGCAACGGTTACCCAGTAATCGTGAGCGGAATCGAAGGTTCTCCAATCACCGCTCCAGAGCAGCTTCGACGCGGGGAAACCCGCCCGCCAGCGCTGATGGTTGGCGAGAATCGCGGCATTATCGTATTTGATGCCATCAGCGTAAAGACCCACCCACTTCGAGCTGATCTGCGGCACCCACATGCCGTCTGGTATCTCAGCGAGGGCCGCGCGGTCGGCGTTCGCCTGCTGGCGCAGAGTTAGCGCGGGGTCCGGGAGCAGAGTCGGCCCGGGCTCGGAGACCGGGCTGGAAGGGCGCGGCGGCGGAAAAGAATTCGGCGAGGACGCCCAGGGCCTGATCGCGATCAGGCAAGCCACAATCACAAATAGCGGCACGGCGATGAGAAATGGCTTTTTCGATCGCGCGGGTCGCGTGTTCCCCGGGGCGGCGCTATCCGGTGGGGCGGGGCGAGGACTTGGGATATGGAGATCCTCGATGACTGTTTCCCGCTGGGAGAACGAGGCCGCCTGACGGGCGGGCTCATCGCCAGCAGGTCGCGCCGCGCCGGGTGGGACGGCGCCGGGTAAGGCAAGGGCGGCGCGGGCGGCCGCGGCCAGTTCTCCGGCGGTAGCGTAACGATCCACGGGGTTCTTAGCCATCGCACGGAAGATAACGGAGTCCAGCTCAGCGGGGAGTCCGGGCCTCTCCCGGGAGAGGCGGGGCGGGTGCTGGTTCAGGTGCGCGTGGATCATCGCCGGTAACCCCTCGGCGACGAACGGCCCGTGCGCGGCCAGGGTCTCGAACAACAAGCAGCCCAGCGCGTAGATGTCCACCCGGTGGTCTCCGTGACCTCCGGTGAACCGCTCCGGCGCCATGTAGCCGGGCGAACCGACCGTGGCGCCGGTCATTGTCAACGACGCGCCATGGTCGGCGACCATGCGGGCCAGCCCGAAATCAGCGACATAGACGAACTCGCCTGCCGCCCCATTCCTGTCATCAGTGACCAGGATGTTAGAGGGCTTGATATCCCGGTGCACCAGGCCCGCGGCGTGCGCCGCGTCCAGCGCCGAAGCGATCTGAGCCACGATGTTCACGGCCCGCTCGGGCGAGAACGGGCCATCCCGGGCGATGAGCTGAGAGAGATTAGCACCTTCGACTAGACGCATATCGATGTACAGGCGGCCATCGATCTCGCCGTAGTCATGGATCGGAACGATATGAGGCTCACGAAGCCGCGCGGTGAGCGCTGACTCTCTCCGGAAGCGGTCCCGGAACTCCGGGGTAGCGGCGAGCGCGGCCGGTAGCAGCTTGATGGCGACCACCCTGTCCCGGGCTGTGTCGACCGCGCGGTACACCTGCCCCATGGCACCCTGGCCAATGAGAGATTCGAGGCGGTAGGGACCGAACCGCTCCGGTAAGCGACCAGATCCGGGCGAGGCCTTCGGCTTGTTACTGGCGGCCGGACCCATCGGGGGCCTCCCATCCAGTCACAGAGAATAAGATTACCTGTACGTACGGTAAGATGAGGCGGGGTGAGAATTGATCGATACAGCACGGGCGCCCCATTAGCCCGAACAACATGACTTCCCCCGCCCTGAAGTGACCTCGCGTCCAAGCCGTTTATCGCGGGCCGCCTCACAGATGTTTCTCGTTTCGGCTTTATCAAGGCCAGCACCGGGCATAATCCGGGCGAAAGCGGCGTTCCGGGAGCAAACGTCCTGAGTGTAGTGGTATTCAGGAGTCGATGTGGTACGGATCGAGCCGACGCCGCAGCGCGGCTGTTCACAACGAGGGGATTCGGCGGTTGATGACCTTCGACGTTGACAAGGCCCGGCGCGACACCCCTGGC
>DASTBN010000763.1:0-14024 GCA_035712045.1 Pseudonocardiaceae bacterium | reverse complement strand
GCCGCGGAATCCGATGCCTGTGGTAATCACCACGACATCCGGCGGGTGGCTAATCAGCTGCTCGGTGGCGGCGTGGAGTTCGGTGTCATCGGCCAGCGGGACGATCCGGATCGCGGGGGCGTGCAGCACCTCGGCACCCCGGCGCTGCAGCAGGGAGCCCAGCTCCGCCGCGCGCCGGGCTGCGGTCACCCCGACGGTGAAGCCCGCCAGCGGCAGTGGCTCGGATCCCGGCTTGAGCGAGGGCACGGTCATGTCGCCGCTACCTGGCGCCCAGGCGCGACACAGTAGGCACCCGGGCGCGACACACCGGGCAGGGGGACGTGACACGCGGGGGTCATGAGGAGCCGACTTCCACGACGCCGTTGACCAGGCGGACCGGGTAGGTGGGGACTGAGACGGCGGGGTCGTCAAAGCAGATGCCGGTGGCCAGTTCGAAGACCTGTTTGTAGATCGGCGACGCGACCGTCGCCCGGCCGCCACGATCACCGACGATTCCCCGGGACAGCACCGAGGCTTTGCTGAAAGGGTCAATGTTCGACAGGGCATGCAGCCTTCCGTCGTAGGTGCGGAACACGGCTATCGCAACACCGTCTACCAGCACCGCGATTCCCCGTTCCGGGATGATGTCGTCGTAGCGGCACACGGCGGTCCACTGAGCCTGTACCCGGGCGTTCATCGCACGACGGCCAGGTTCGGCCCAGCGATCACCACTGGCTGGCCGGGCTTGCGGTGGGCGGGCGTGGGCTGGCCCCGCTCCTGGACGAACTCGATACTCGGATCGGGCACGCCGGGAGCGTTGACGAAGGAGGTGAACCGGGCCAGCTTGTCCGGGTCTTCCAGGACACCGCGCCACTCGTCGGAGTAGCCGGCCACGTGCGCCTCCATGGCGGCGTCAAGCTCGGCGCAGATGCCGAGGGAGTCGTGCACGATCACGTCACGCAAATGGTCCAGGCCGCCTTCCATTTCCTCCAGCCAGGGCGCGGTGCGCTGCAGCCGGTCCGCGGTGCGGACGTAGAACATCAGGAACCGGTCGATGGTGCGGACCAGTGTCTCGGTGTCCACGTCGGAGACGAGCAGGTCGGCGTGCCGGGGGCGGAAACCGCCGTTGCCGCAGACGTAGAGGTTCCAGCCCTTCTCGGTGGCGATCACCCCGAAGTCCTTGCTGCGGGCCTCGGCGCATTCCCGGGCGCAGCCGGAGACCGCGGACTTGAGCTTGTGCGGGGCGCGCAGGCCGCGGTAGCGCAGCTCCAGGGCGATGGCCATGCCCACGGAGTCCTGGACGCCGTAGCGGCACCAGTCGGTCCCGACGCAAGATTTGACGGTGCGCAGCGCCTTGCCGTAGGCGTGCCCGGATTCGAACCCGGCGTCGACCAGCCGGCGCCAGATCCCGGGCAGCTGCTCCACCCGGGCGCCGAACAGGTCGATCCGCTGCCCGCCGGTGATCTTGGTGTAGAGCCCGAAGTCACGGGCCACCTCACCGAGCACGATGAGCTTCTCCGGGGTGATCTCCCCGCCGGGCACCCGGGGCACCACCGAATAGGTGCCGTTGCGCTGCAGATTGGCCAGGAAGTGGTCGTTGGTGTCCTGCAAGGTGGCCTGCTCGCCGTCCAGGATGTGACTGCCCGGGGACAGCACCCCGGACAGCGACGCCAGGATCGAGGCCACGGCGGGTTTGCAGATATCACAGCCACGGCCCTGGCCGTGCTTGGTGACCAGCTCGGAGAAGGTCCGGATCCGGGTCGCGGCGACGATCTCGAACAGCTCCGCCCTGCTGTGCGCGAAGTGCTCGCACAGCGCCTTGGACTGCTCGACGCCCTGTGCGGCGAGCAGCTTCTTCAGCGTCGGCACGCAGGACCCGCACCCGGTGCCCGCCTTGGTGCACTCCTTGAGGGCCGGCACGGTGGTGGCACCCTCCCGCACCGCAGAGCCGATCCGCTCGACCGTGACCGCGTGGCAGGTGCACACCTGGGCGGTGGCGGGCAGCGCCCCCGGGTCGAGCTCGCCGCCGCCAGAGGGGGCGATCAGCGTGCCCGGGTCAGCCGGGAGCTCGGCGCCGACCAGTGCGCGCAGCGTGCCGTAGGCCTCGGCGTCGCCGACCAGCACACCACCGAGCAGGGTCCGTGCGTCGTCGGAGACCACGAGCTTGGCGTAGCGGCCCGCGATGGGGTCGTTGTGGATGACCTCCAGCGCGCCCTCGGCCCGCGCGTGCGCGTCACCGAAGCTGGCCACATCGACACCGAGCAGCTTGAGCTTGGTGGAGGTGTCCGCGCCGGGGAAGGTCGCGTTGCCGCCGAGTAACCGGTCGGCCACCACCTCGGCCATCGCGTAGCCGGGCGCGACCAGCCCGTAGCAGCGGCCCTCGACGGCGGCGCACTCCCCGATCGCCCAGATGTCCGGATCGGCGCTGCGGCAGGCGGTGTCGACCAGCACTCCGCCCCGCTCGCCCAGGGGCAGTTTCGCGTCGCGGGCCAGCTGGTCCCGGGGGCGGACCCCGGCGGAGAACACCACCACGTCGGTGTCGAGTTCGGTGTCATCGCCGAGGCGGACCAGCAGTCGGCCCCGGTCAGGCTCGATGGCCTTGGTGGCGTTGCCGCAGTACACCCGGACCCCGAGGGCCTCGATGAACCGGCGCAGCAGCGCTCCGCCGCCCTCATCCACCTGCATGGGCATCAGCCGCGGCGCGATCTCCACTACGTGCGGGGACAGGCCCAGCTGGCGCAGCGCGTAGGCAGCTTCCAGGCCCAGCAGCCCGCCGCCGACCACCACCCCGGAGCGCCGGCCCGCCGCCGTGGTCCGCATCGCGCGCGCCGCCGCGGCGCGGATCGCGTCGAGGTCCTCGGGCGTGCGGTAGACGTAACAGCCGGGCAGGTCGTGGCCGGGTACCGGGGGCACGAACGGCGCCGATCCGGTGGCCAGCACCAGCGCGTCGTAATCGATCCGGAGCCCGGTGGCGGTGCGCACACGGCGGCGGCGCCGGTCGATGGCCACGCACGGCTGGCCCAGCAGCAGCTCAACCCGGTCGTCCGCGATCGCGGGCAGGGTCAGCTTATCCGCGTCCCAGGAGTCCACGTACGAGGAGAGGGCGACCCGGTCATAGGCTGGTCGGCCTTCCTCGGCGAGGACGACGATCCGCCACTGCCGCTGGGTGTCCCGGCCGACCAGGGCCTCCACCAGCCGGTGACCGACCATTCCGTGACCGGCGACGATGACGGTGCGCATCGCGGGTGCTCCTTCCTGCCCAGCGAGCACGACTCGGTCCCGGGGTCCCTCCGCCAGCCGAATCGTGCCAGCCGAATCGTGCCCAGCCGAATCGTGCACAGCGGAGAAGGTGAGCTGCCCGTCACAATCGGGCGGCTCACCTCTGACTCCGGCCTTCCTGACATCTTGAGTGCGATTCGTGAACGCGGTGTTTCCTGCTTGTTTCGTCACTCCCCCATGACCCATCGGCGGCCCATCAGACCCGGGCGTACGCCAGCTGCGGTTTCTCGGATGTGACGGGCTTGGGCTCCGGGCGCAAATACACGACATAGGTGACGAAGACGCACGCCGCGTAGAAGATCAGGAACGACCAGAAAGCGGGCACCCCGGACTTCGTGGCGGCGAAAGACTGCCGGAATGCGATGTTGATCAGCAAGCCGCCCATCGCGCCGATCGAGCCGGCGATACCGATCACCGCGCCAGCCAGCCGGCGCGCTGTCATCATCGCGGCCGCTCGCGGCTCGCCAGAGGCGATCGCCACCTTGGCCTCCACGTTGAAGATCGACGGGATCATCTTGTACGTGGAACCATTGCCGATTCCGGAGAATACGAACAGGGCGATGAAGCCGGCCATGAACAGCGGCAGCGACTTCTGGTTGGACGCGATGATCACCACTCCGGTGGCTAGCGCCATCGCGAAGAAGTTAGTGAAGGTGACTTTCGCGCCGCCGAACCGGTCCGCCATCCAGCCACCGACCGGGCGGATCAGCGAGCCGATCAGCGGGCCGATGAAGATGACCGAGGCCGCCTGCAGCGGGGTGCGGCCGAACTGGGTCTGCAGCACCAGGCCGAACGCGAAGCTGTAACCGATGAACGAGCCGAACGTGCCGATGTAGAGGAACGACATCACCCAGGTCTGGCTGTGCCGGACGGCCTCACGGATCGCGCCCTTGTTGTTGCTGATCGTGGAGAGGTTGTCCATGTACCGCGCCGCGCACCAGGCGGCCAGCAGGATCAGCGGGATGTAGATGACCAGCACCAGGCGGGGATAGGCGACCCCGGCCGTCGCGATGATGAGCAGGCCGATCAGCTGTACCACTGGCACGCCGATGTTCCCGCCGCCCGCGTTGAGGCCAAGCGCCCAGCCCTTGCGGCCCTCCGGGAAAAAGGAATTGATGTTCACCATGGACGAGGCGAAGTTGCCGCCACCCAGGCCACCGAGTGCCGCGACGATCAAGAACGTCGTGTAGGACGTTCCTGGGTGCATCACAATGAGCGCCAGGGTTGTCGGGATGAGCAGCAGCAGCGCACTGACAACGGTCCAGTTGCGCCCGCCGAACTTGGCTGGCGCCATCGTGTACGGAATCCGGATCAGGCCGCCGATCAGCGCCGGGAGGGATACCAGCAGGAATTTGCCCGCCGGGTCGATGCCGTAGGCCTTGCCCATGAAGAGCACCAGGACGGACCAGACAGTCCACATCGAGAACCCGATGTGCTCGGCAAAAATCGAGAACCACAGATTTCGGTTCGCCACGTACTTGCCGGTCTTCTCCCAGAAACCCGGATCCTCGGGTTCCCAGTGGTCGATCCATCTCCCCCCGCGGGCCGGTGCCTCCGGCACCGTCGCCTCGGTCGTGCTCATCGCGCCTCCTCCAGCTGGTGGGTTCGTCGAGTGACGCTATGGGCCGGTTATGTTCGGAATGTTCGGCGTTTGTTGCGTCGCTGAGAACTCCCGTTCACAAACGGGCGCGGCGCGGCCGTGAGCCACTCTCCGCACACCCTGGCGAACGCGCTGCTCCCGGCTGCTGGGCAGGTCGCAGGGAAACCTGAATGCGCCGCAGGGCACCGCGCGCTAACGTGGTCACATGATCCGCTGATCTCCTGGTGCGCCGTCTGAGCGCACCGGCGCCTCCGGGTGTACTGCCCGGCTGCCGACGCCCCGTGTGATGACGCCGTCTCATGACGGCCTCTATGTCACCTCGGACCCCTTGGTCCGCTTCAACCGCACGCCCAGGCATGTGCGCCATCCCGCTCAAGCCTGATCACGCCGAGGAGAGATGATGGCAGAACAACACGATCCCCAGAATCGAGCCGAGGACGCCGCGTCACCGGTGCCCAATCGCCGCGAGCGTCGTGGCGGCAAGTCCAGCGCATCGGTGTCCCACAGCGGCCACTCCGCCGTGACCCGCCGATCCGGCCCGCTCGCGCTCCCCCGCCAGTACTCCGTCCGCCGCCGCAGCGGCTGACATGAGATGACTGAATTCCCTCGCTGAGGCTAAGTGTGAGAACTCGCTGGCCGGGCTCCTGGCAGATTTGGACCGGGAGCTCGGCCAGCCAAGCGCGGAAGCCCGCGAATGGGCGGATCAGCAACTTCGCTGTGCCAACCTCATCCCGTGAGTCCGCAAGGTGGGTCTGACACCAGCCCGGGGTTGAGCGGGCCACGAGTCACATTCCGTGCAGCGCAGTGCGGACAGCCCCCGGTGCTCGGCCACTGGCCAGCCCCACTGCTGGTAAGCGTCATGCCCCGCGGCCCGCACGGCGACCGGGTCTGGTTCAAGTTATTCACACCCCAAGCTATGACACATGAAATGCCGCACATCACCAGTGACCTGGGCAACCGCGATGACGTCCAGCAATCGGTCCCCGACGTGCTGGCTTCGGCATCGGCGGGTGATCCTGACGCGTCGCCGCGTTTTGGGCACGACCGCCCTCCCCCGCTCCTATCTGCCTGCGCCAGGCAACCCGCGCAGCGACATCGATCAGCCTCCCCACCGCCATAGTTACCGCATCACCACACCACACCGACCGGCGCACCACCGGCATCAACCCACCGATCAGCATGCCTTCGGCTTGCTACTTCCCGGCTCCTGGGTAATCGCGGGCGCCAGTGCTGGCTCCGGCACCACCAGTGCTGGATCAGGCACCACCGGCACCACCGGTGCTGCCTGACTGTTACTCGAAGCACTGCTACTCGAAGCAATCGTGATCTCCTCAATGCCGCTTGCGCCATCTCCTGGGAGGAGGTCGGCGTGCTGACCGGTAAGTCGCAGCGCCGGTGATCTGACGCCAATGAGGAGGCAGTTGGCAGCGGTGATACTGGTACGAGCGGTTATGGTGATCATAGCGCCGACGAGGCTTGCCGTTATGGTCCCGACGAGGGCTGCCCGCCGGAGAGCTGGGAAACCGCTAGCGGGTTTGCGGGGAATCGGCGCAGCCCCAGTTCGCACGGCGCGGAGCTCTCGTCCGATGCGCCGGGCTGTGCGCAGCAGCCCGAGTGTGTACCGCATGGCCAAGATGAGCCGGGTGAGGGGACGACCCTCCGCCTGGCGCAGGATGTGGTGGAGTTCCGCTTTCCACTCATCCCCTATGCTTGATCGAAGTTCGGCAGGAAGGCGCCGGATCGCCAGGCGGAGCACGGCGTTGGGCAGCCGGTCCAGCCGGCTTCGCAGTTCCTCGCTCACCAGCGTGCTCAGGATAGTGATAGCGAGCGGTATGAGCCAGTAGACGATCTCCCAGATGATCTTCACGCTAGGCCACCTTGGGGACGAAGACGGGCAGGTTGCTGAACCGATGGGGGCCGCAACTGCTCGCTCAGCGCGGCCAGCTCATCCCTCGCGATCCTGGCTGCGGCCTGGCTGATCCGGTAGAACCGCCGGGCTGGACGACCCTCGATGCCCGGGTCGATGTCCTCAAGATGACTGGTGAGCCAGCCAGCGGCCTCCAGCCGAGCGAGAATCGGGTATAGGGTGCCACTAGCCAGCCCGGTCTGCTGCATGAGCTCAAACCCATACCGGGGCTCGGCGATATCGTCGAGGAACACCCGCAGCACCTTGCCGACTGTCGCGGTGATCCTCACCTCTTCCATGTAGTCATTCTACATAGGTTCATCCGCGCCCACCAGCCCGGCTCAGCGCATAGCTGGCCGCTGCCGCCGACGCCCCGCCTGATGACGCCGCGTCACCGGTGCCCAACCGCCGCGAGCGTCGTAGCGGCGCCGGCCGACCAGCGTGTCCGCAGCCTGATCCAGCATGCGGCGATCGGCGGAATCCCGCTCGCGGTGCCAGCTGCGGTCATCGCGCAAGCCTGGCGCGGCGGTCCCCGGCAGGCCCGGGTCGCCCGGCAGCTGGCGGATCCGGCGGTCGAGGTCGCAACACGCAATACTCGATGACCTCACAGCGCGAGCCGTAGGAACGCTCATCGGGCGAGCGAGGCCACGTCGTCGAGTGATGACCGCCCTAGTTCCGGAGCACAAACTCCGCGATCTGCTGCCGGAAGGCGTCTAAGTCTCCCAGGTCATGCTGTAGGGCCTTGACTATCTCAGCATCATCGGTCTCGTCGTACAGGTGCACCAGACGATTGCGGAATCGCGCCATGGCGCGCAGCGATCGCACCTGGCTATTCGGAATAACTCCAGCTTCGGCAAGTGAGGTGAAAACGTCGGCGTAGGTGTCGGCGGCGTTGAGGCCCTCAGCTGCGATGATATGGCGTCCGATATCAAACGCAGACCTCGATGGCCAGCAAGAAACGGAACTGTGCGGCCCCGAGGGCGATTTCGTCTTCGAGGAGCTCCTCCGCTGGACGATCGGCAAGCCTGCGCAATCGATCAGTCTCCAAGCGGAGACGATCAAGTAAACGGCGCACCCTGCCCGGGTCAACCATCAGCGATCGCCCGCTGCGGTCTTGGCAAGCAGATCCCGGTCAAGCAGGTCGAGTTTGATGCGGGAGTCGGCGTACATTCGGCCGGTCAGGCTTTCCCACCGGACCCGCAGTGGTTCGTCGGCGCTGTACAGCACCTGGCGCTCGTGAAGTATCCGGCCGCATACCGGTAGCGGAGCATCGTCCAGCAAGACCACATCGACCTCAGTCCGGGCGACCGGCTCGAAGATCTCCGCGACCCGATTACGCAGTGCGGCGCGCTGCTCGGCACTCAGCCCCCGGATGGGCAGGACCGCGATGTCGGTGTCGCTGCCCTCCCGGGCGCCACCCGCCGCCCGGGAGCCGAAGAGGTAAGCGAACACCACCGGTTCTGTAGGCAGCCCTGCTCGCGCGGCATTGCGCAGCCGATCAACGAACGCGGTATCCACCTCGGTGATGGTAGTTAGTAAACGGGCAGGGACGGGTCGACCTGCTTGGCCCAGGCCAGCACGCCGCCACCGACGTGGACCGCGTCCCGGAAACCGGCCTTGTGCAGCGCGGCCAGTGCCTCGGCCGAGCGCTGACCAGACTTGCAGTGCAGCACCAGCGGCTTGTCCTGAGGCAGCTCGGCGAGCGCCTCACCGGAGAGGATCCGGTCCTTGGGGATCAAGACAGAGCCCGGGATCCGGACGATCTCGTACTCGTGCGGCTCCCGGACATCGATCAGCGCGAAGTCCTTACCGGAATCGATCATCTCCTTGAGCTCGACAGCGGTGATCGTCGAACCGGCGGCCGCGGTGGTCGCGTCGTCGCTGACCGTGCCGCAGAACTCCGCGTAGTCGATCAGCCCGGTGATCGGCTCCGCCGAGGGATCCCGGCGGATCTTGATGGTGCGGTAGCTCATCTCCAGCGCGTCATAGACCATCAGCCGGCCCAGCAGCGGCTCGCCGATCCCGGTGATCAGCTTGATCGCCTCGGTGGCCTGGATCGAACCGATCGTGGCGCAGAGGACGCCGAGCACGCCGCCCTCGGCGCAGGAGGGCACCATCCCCGGCGGCGGCGGCTCGGGGTACAGGTCGCGGTACTGCAGGCCCTGCCCTCCCGGGGCGTCCGCCCAGAACACCGACGCCTGCCCCTCGAAGCGGAAGATCGAGCCCCACACGTAGGGCTTACCTAGCAGCACCGCAGCGTCGTTGACCAGATAACGGGTCGCGAAGTTATCGGTGCCGTCCAGGATGAGGTCGTAGTCGCGGAAGACCTCCAGCGCGTTGGATGAGTCCAGCCGCAGCTGGTGCAGATTCACCTGGACGAACGGGTTGATCTCCCGGATGGAGTCCCGCGCGGACTCCCCCTTGGGTCGCCCGATATCGGACTGGCCATGGATCACCTGGCGCTGCAGGTTGGACTCATCGACCTCGTCGAACTCGACGATCCCCAGCGTCCCTACCCCGGCGGCCGCCAGGTACAGCAGCGCCGGAGAGCCCAGCCCGCCCGCACCCACCACCAGCACCTTGGCGTTCTTCAGCCGCTTCTGACCGTCCATCCCGACATCCGGGATGATCAGATGACGGCTGTACCGAGCCACCTCTTCCCGGCTCAGCTCGGCAGCCGGCTCCACCAACGGCGGCAAGCTCATCAACCCACGCTCCTCACGATCTCCCATCACAACATCGCCCGCTCAGCGCTTCTTCCCGCGTTCTGGGGACAGACTGCACTTATCCGGGGTGGATTACCGCGGTCTGTCCCCAGAACGCGGGTTAGTTGACGGTGGGGAAGGGCCAGGCGTTGGGCTGGCAGGTCAGGCCGTCGGGAGTGACGTGGTCGGTGTTGAGCGCGGCCAGGTCGTTGTCGGCGACGCTCCAGGTCTGCTGCATCATGACCGGCGCCAGGTGGCCTGGTGCGTCGCAGGCGATGTGGGCAAAGCCCAGGCCGTGACCGACCTCGTGGTTGACCACGTACTGCTGGTACTGCACGACATTGCCCTGGAAGGCCACCGCGCCGCGGGCCCAGCGGGCAGTGTTGATCACTACGCGGTGCGCTTCGGGCTGCCAGCAGGACGCGTCGAAGGGGATCCGGAACCCGCAGAGCCGACGGGTGGTCTCCTGCGAGGTGAGGCTGATCCGCAGGGCCGCGGCCCGGGGGTTGTCGATGCGCTGGAACTGATAGCGTCCGCTGCCGATCCAGCTCTTGGGATTACGCAGCGTGCTGTCGACGGTGGCGGCGAAGCCCGGTGGGCCGCCTTCCACCTCGACGCCGTCCTCGATCTCCACGGTATAGGTGAACAACTGGCCGGTTCCGAACGGCGTGTCAGCGCCCGGGATCAGCCGCCAGGTGCCGGCACCCCGCACGGAGAACGGGCCGCCTCCAGGTAGCTCGGCGGACATCTTGGCCGCGTCGAAACCGGGGCCGCTCAGCGGGTTGGGGATCAGCGGGTTGCCGGCTGGATCGGGCGCGGCACGACGGGCTGGCGACCGCGGCGACGTGACCACGTCGTGCACCACGAACACGGTCAGCGCCAGCAGGACGGGCAATGCGTAGATCCGCCAGCCGTAGGTGGACAACACCTTGACCAGCAGATTCGACCGACGGACGGCACCGTGCCTTGGCCCGGCCGGTGGATCCCAGGACGCGGCCAGCGGCTGATCGTCGGCGATCGGCGGGGTGGCCAGCCGCTCGGGGCTGGGAGCTGGCGCCGCAGGATCAGCTCGTGTCGGGCGGAGCACCGGGAAAGGATCGCATATCGCTGTTCACACCCGCACATCTCATCCTCAGCATCAGACCATCACAGCCCGTGGGCCCCAGCGGTGGTTAGTCTCCTGGCAACCGCACGGGAATACCCGCGAGTAGGGTTTAGCCGACCGGGCGGGAGGTGCGGCAGGCCGATGACCGGAACGACATCGACACGGGCGGACACAACGCCCCGCGGGGTGCGGATGCCCCGCGACGAGCGGCGTGCGCAGCTCCTCGCCGCAGCGACCGACGTCTTTGTCAACAATGGCTACCACGCCACCGTCATGGACGACATCGCCGAGCACGCCGGGGTCAGCAAACCCGTGCTCTACCAGCACTTTCCCGGCAAGCTCGAGCTCTATCTAGCTCTGCTGGAGCGCCACGCCGACGAGTTGGTCGACCGGGTCCAGGCCGCGATCTCCGAGACCCACGACAACGGGCAGCGCGTCCGCAACGCGGTCGGCGCCTACTTCGATTTCGTCGGCGGTGAGGACGGGGCCTTCCGGCTGGTCTTCGAGTCCGACCTGCGCAACCAGCCCCCCGTGCAGGCGGTCGTCGAGCGGATGTACACCGCCTGTGTGCAGGCCATCGCCCAGGCCGTGGTAGCCGACGCCGGCCTGGACGCCGACCGCGCCTGGCTGGTCGCGGTCGGCGTCGTCGGCATCAGCGAGCACGGTGCCCGCTACTGGCTGACCCGCCGCGACGCGCTCCCCAAAGAGGAAGCGGTCGCCCTCACCGCATCCCTGGCCTGGAAAGGCCTTGCCGGCTTCCCGCTCACCCACTGATCACGCCCGGGCGGGCACCAGGAGCGTGAAGGTGGGCGGGGCGGGGCTGGTCAGCCGGAGCCTGCCGCCCTCGGCTTCGGCCAGGCTGCGGGCCAGGGCGAGGCCGATGCCATGCCCGTCGGCCAGCCGGGATCGCCTGGTGAACAGCTCCGGTTCCGGGGACGTGATGCCCGCGCCCTCATCCGATACGTCGATGGCCAGGGCATCAGCGGCGTTGCGCACCGCCACCGAGACGGTGCCGGATCCATGCGTGGCGGCGTTGTCCAGCAGTACCGTGAGCACCTGCCGCACGGCCGCGGTCGAGGCCAGCGACTCCGGGGCGTGCGGGTCGACCGCGACCCGCAGCGCGCGGTCCTGCGCGGCCAGCCGGTCGTGCCAGCCCGCCTCGATCTCATCGAGCAGAGCGGGAAGATCCAGCGGGGTGGTGTTGCTGGAGCCGCGGGTGTCCCGGGCCAGGACCAGCAGTTCCTCGATGGTTTGCTCCAGGCGATCCGCGGCCGCGATCCCATCGGTGATGGCGTGGCGCAGATCCTGCCCTGGATGCGCGAGGGCCGCTTCGAGTCGCAGCCGCAATCCCGTCAGCGGGGTTCGCAGCTGATGAGAGGCGTCGGCGGAGAAGGATCGTTCGCGGGCGAGCATGTCGTCCAGGCGGCCCGCGGTGCTGTTCAGCGCCGCGCCCACCGAGTCGATCTCGGGGACGGCCGACGGCGTGGTCCGGACACTGAAGTCGCCTTGGCCCAGGCGGCGCGCCGCCTCCGAGAGATCCTCGAGCGGGCCGGCCAGCCGCCTGGCTTGCCGGCGGGCCACCAGCCAGACCATCCCGACCGCCAGGCCAGCCAGCCCGATCATGCCGAGCCACACGACGGCGACCCGCCGGTAGACCGCCGCGCGCGGGAACGCCGCCCGGACCGCGCCGTGGCTGTCGCTGTCGCGCATGATCGGGACCGCCACGACCAGATCACCGCCGTAATTCCCAGTGGTGATCTTCAAATCGTGCCAGGCGTGAAAGACTGGCTCGTCTCCTATCTCTGGCCCATCGCCGTCGATCCGCACACCGCCGAGGACGTAGACGCTGAAGCGGGTTCCGTCCTGGGGATCGGGGATATTGGTCGGGCTCTTTCCGCGCAGCACATCCGCCGTGACCGCCACTGCGGCGTGCTGCGCCGCCACCTGCATCATGGTGCGCCTGTCATCCAGCGAGTACTTCAGCGCGCCCAGGCCCAATGGCACCCCGAATAGGCCGATGGCGAGCACGGCGGCGAGCACGGCGAGACCGACGATGCGGGTGCGCACAAGGCGTTAATACCACGCTGGTGAGCACATCCGGCGTGGGAAACACCGAGCTTACGGCCGCAGCGGGACTTCCAGGCGGTACCCGTGCCCCCGCAGGGTGGTGATCCGGGGTACCGCGCCCAGCCCGGCCATGCTAGCGAGCTTGCGGCGCAGCGCGGCGACGTGCACGTCAAGCGTCTTCGTGGGACCGAACCAGTTCTCGTCCCACACCTGTGCCATCAAGGTCTCCCGGCTGATCGCCGCTTCGGGCGCGGCGGCCAGGCGGGCGAGCAGGTCGAACTCCTTGGCTCGCAGGGGTATCTCCTGCCCCGCTACCCGCGCGCGCCGGCTGCCGGTATCCACCACCAGGTCACCCACCGTGAGCATGGACTGAGTTCCGGCGCTGACCGGCGTGACCCGGCGCAGATGGGCCCGCACCCGGGCGAGCAGCTCGGCTAGCCGCACCGGCTTGGTCAGATAGTCGTCGGCGCCCGCTTCCAGGCCGACCACCACGTCCATCTCGTCGGTCCGGGCGGTGAGGATCACCAGCACGGCCGTCGGGCTGCTGGCCCGCAATTGGCGGCACACCTCGACACCGTCCAGGTCGGGCAGTCCCAGATCCAGGAGCACGAGGTCGAAATCGGCTTCCTCCGCAGCGCTCAGAGCGTCCCGGCCGGTGCGGTACCAGCCGACCTGGTGCCCGTGCGCCCGCAAGCTGGACTCCAGGACACTGCCGATCGTTTCGTCGTCCTCGACGACGAGCAGCCGGGACACCTCAGATCCTAGTCGCCGCGGCGGCTCACGACCCTCCCACGGAGAAACCGACCCTGCGGCTGTCTGCGGGCCCGATCTCGATGTAGGCGACTCGCGAGGCGGGCACCATGTACCGGCGGCCCTTGTCGTCGCTGAGGGTGAGCATTCCCTGGGCGTTGCGCAGCGCGGCGGTGACCAGCGCCTCGATCGCGTCCGGTGTGTCCGTGGTGGACACCGTCAGCTCGCGCGGACTATCCGCGACGCCAATCTTGACCTCCACGCCAGAACCTCCACGATGTGATCCACGTTGGCGCCGCCTGTAGTCCAGCCCAGGTTAGCGCAGCGCGAAGCGGGTATTCATGCCAGCCCAAGAGCGCTCATCCGGCGGCCGTGCAGGACCTCCATCCGCCGGATCAGCGCGGCGAGGCCGGCCGGGTCACCGGAGCCACGAGCGACCAGCTCAGCCAGCGCCTCCCGCTCGGCCACCACGTGCTGGGCGTGCGTCACGACCTCGCCCAAGAGCCAACGTCCCCACAGAGCCAGCCGGTCGCGGGTCCGCCGGTCCCGCTCGCAGGCGCCGCGCACTTCCCGCTCGGTGAACGCCGAATGCCCGGTGTCGGCCAGCACGTTCTTGATCAGCGCGGCGGTGGC
>DASTBN010000762.1:0-3064 GCA_035712045.1 Pseudonocardiaceae bacterium | reverse complement strand
CGGTGACCGCAGCGGTGATAGACCCAGGCCAGGTCAGCGCACCAGCTGCGGATGCCGTCCCGGGCCGGTCGCTGTCATGGCACCGGCTGGCCGTGGCGGGGATCTGCGTGCTGGCCGCAGCGCTGTACGCGTGGCGGATCGGAGGATCCGGGTGGGGCAACCCGTACTACTCCGCCGCGGTGAAGTCGATGTCCGCGAGCCTGACCAACTTCGTGTTCGGGTCTTTCGACCCCTACGGCGTGGTCACTGTGGACAAACCACCGATGGCGTTCTGGCCGATGATGGCCTCGGCCGCCCTGTTCGGCTATCACGGCTGGTCGCTGCTGCTGCCCCAGGTTCTGGAGGGTGTGGCGGCGGTGTTGCTGCTGCATCGCACGGTGCGCCTGTGGGCTGGTAAGCACGTCGCGCCGCTGGCCGCGCTGGTGTTCGCGATCACCCCGGTGACTGTGGCGATCAACCGGGACACCAACCCGGACACCTTGATGGTGCTGCTGCTGGTGGCCGCAGCCTATGCGTTTACTCGTTCCGTGCGGCGCCCGGTGAGCCCGGGTTCGGCGAGTCGCTGGCTGATGCTGGCGGCGATGTTCCTCGGCCTGGGCTTCATCACCAAGATGCTGCAAGCCTGGATCGTGGTCCCGGTGTTCGCCTTGGCCTACATGATCGGCTCAGCGGCGCCGCTCCGCCGCCGGATCCTGGATCTGCTCGGGGCCGGCGCCGTGCTGCTGGCTAGTTCGCTGTGGTGGGTGGCCCTGGTGAACTGGTGGCCCAGCCCCAAACCCTATTTCGGTGGCAGCACCGATGGGTCCGTGCTCAACCTCGTGATCGGATACAACGGCCTGGGCCGCATCCTCGGCCGCCAGGCCAGTCGCGAGCTAGTCGGCGGTGGTGTCCCGGCCGGACCAGCTGGCCTGGGTGGCGCGGGCGGCCCGGGCGGCGGAGCCCCCTGGGCCGGGGGCTATGGACGTGGCGGGTTCGGCGGTGGCCCGGGCATCACCCGGCTGTTCGGCGCGCAACTCGGTGGCCAGATCAGCTGGCTGCTCCCGCTGTGCCTGCTCATCCTCGCCGCCGTCGCCGTCGCGGCGATCCGCCGGTGGCGTTCCCGAGCCAGCTCCCAGGTGGTGTCAGATCCCGCGCGCCGGGCCGGCTGGGTGCTCTGGGGCGGCTGGCTGATCATGGTGGGGCTGGTGCTCAGCGCGGCCCAGAGCGGTTTTCACCCCTACTACACCACCGAGATGGCTCCCGCCGTCGCCGCGGTGAGCGCCGCCGGAATAGCCGGGATGTGGCGCTACTACCGCCGGCCGGGCGGATACCACTGGCTGGTGCTTCCCGCGGCCGTGGCGCTCAGCGCCGGGTGGGCGTGGGTGCTGGTTTCCCGGGACACCTCCTGGTACGGCTGGCTGCGCTACGCGGTCGCGACCGTCGCGATCCTCGCGGTGGTGGCGCTGGTGGCCGGTCGGCTCTCCGCGAAGGGCCGCTACTTCTGGGCGTCCCGGGTGGCCGGGGTGCTGAGTGTGGTCGCCTTGCTTCTCGCCCCCGGTGTGTGGTCACTCGCTACCGCGTGGGCCCCGAGCGGTGGCGCGATGGCCCAAGCGGGCCCGCCGGAGCGTGGCAGGGGTGCCGGACCCGCCCGGATGCGGGCTCCCGCGACCGATGAGCTGACCGCCGAACAGCGCGGGATCCTGGCCTACGCCCAGGCCCACGCCGGGGACATGCCCATCACCTTGGCGGTGGAGGGCGGTGCCAGAGCCGCCGAGACCTACCTCATCAGCACCGACGCCACCGTCGTCGGCATGGGCGGGTTCAGCGGCCAGGACCCCGCTCCCACCGTGACCACGCTGGCCCAGTGGGTTCAGCGACACCAGCTGCGCTACGTCCTGCTCCCCAGTCCCGACGCCGGGAGGCGTGACCAGCCCGGCCGGGGCCTGACTGGCAGAGGCCTGGCTGACCGGGGCGGTGTGTCCGCGCAACGCACCCAATGGGTGCGGGGACACTGCGCCGCTGTCAACCCTGGTGCGTCCCAAGTCCTTTACGACTGCCAGGGCGCCAGCTGAGTTCATTTCCCCCGACGGCGGAAAATCTGTTTCGCTGACGCGGACCAGCACCTCCAGGCTGGCATTCCATATATCAAATCAGGAGCGAAGCGACCAATGAACAACGCATCACGATCACACCACCACAGAATGGGAACGAAATTTATCATCGGGACACTGGGCGCGGCCGCGGTAATGGGCTTGACCGCCTGTTCAGCCGGATCGGACGCGCACGGCGCCACCATCGCGGGAACCAGGCAGAATGGGACGGTCGCGCGGGCCAGATCTGGTTATCCTCACGGGATCGCCGGGAAGATCACCGCCGAGAACGGTTCCGCCTGGACCCTGAACGCCGCCGACGGCACCCAGTACACCGTGAACATCACGCCACAGACACAATTCGGCGCCACCTGGGCCCCGAGCACCGCGCAGCAATTCCCCGTCGGGAGCGGCGCACGGGTAACCGGCACCATCAACGACCACACGATCGCCGCGGCCCGGATCACCGCGCCCCGGCGGAAAAACCCATCAGTCACCCCATCCACACCACCGGCCAGTTGATCCCGGAATGGAGCTATCGAATCCCGGGGAAAGAGCCGGGACGAACGTCAGATAAACGCGCCCTTGAGGAGGATCTGGATGTTTCCGGAGGGGCGGCGGGAAGATTTTCAGCCCTTGCGAAAACGTCTGCCAGGGAGTCCGCGGCATGTGGCCGCTTACTGGGAGAACCCGTCGCCCCAGAAAGGATCACGACCTATGATGAAGCGAACCAAGATGGCTGTGCTGGCCGGTGTCGGCGCGCTGGCGCTCGCGAGTGCGGGCGCTGGTGTGGCCTTCGCCCAAGCCGACGACCCGTCACCGTCCCCCACACCAGCGCCTTCCAGCTCACCCGGGCCGCACGGCCCGCGTCACGGGCACGGCGGGTTCGGGCACGGCAAGTTCCAGGGTGGCGGGTTCGGAGACGGCGCGTTCCTGGGCCGGATCGAGCACGGCGAGGCCACCGTTGACACCGGCACCGCCACCGCCCCCGCCAC
>DASTBN010000761.1:0-4431 GCA_035712045.1 Pseudonocardiaceae bacterium | reverse complement strand
GTTTGCGCGACGCTCCGCACGGGCATGAGCTGTACGTGTCGCGCCGGTTCCCGCCACAGTTGGCTCTTGCCCTTGGGGCAGGCCTGCCGGGCGCCTATTTTGGGGCCGCAGGCTATCTGGGCCTGCCGCATCCCGAACTGGCCCCGCTGCTGGCGGCGCTGCTGTTCGGCGTCGCGATCATCGGCGCCGCGTTCATGCTGTCCTGGGCAGCCGAGGCCGCCCAGGTCGACATCAGTGCCGGGCTCGCGCTGGCGCTGCTGGCCCTGCTGGCGGTGCTGCCGGAATACGCCGTCGACTTCGTGTTCACCTTCCAGGCTGGCCAGGTGTACGAGCAGCACGGGAGTTGCATGCCACGACCCGACGGCGGTAACCCCTGCTCGCTCGCGCTGGCCAACATGACCGGCGCGAACCGGGTGCTGGTCGGCGTGGGCTGGCCGCTGGTGGTGCTCGTCGCCAGCCTGGCCGCGCTGCGGGCCCGCCGGCGCGGCGGCCATGACAGCCCATCGACCCACCCAGGCCGGGTCGCCTTGGCCCCGACGATGTCGGCGGAGGTCGTATTCCTTGGCATCGCCACGCTGTACTCCCTGACCATTCCGCTACGCCACACCCTGACGATGATCGACGCCGCAGTGCTCGTGGCGATCTTCGCGGGGTACGCCTGGAGGCTGTCCCAAGCACCGGCCGAAGCGCCGGAGCTGGCTGGGGCCGCGCGCTGGGTTGGGGATAAGCCGCGCGGCCCTCGGCGGTGCTGGGTGGGCGCGATGTTCGCACTGTCCGCGTTGATCATCCTGGCCGCCGCCGAGCATTTCGCCGATGCCCTGGTGGCCACGGGAGGGCAGATCGGCGTCGACCAGTTCGTGCTCGTGCAGTGGGTGGCGCCGCTGGCCAGCGAGTCGCCTGAGCTCATCGTGGCCTGCCTGTACGCGTGGCGGCTCAAGGCGTCGGATTCGCTGGGCGCCCTGCTCTCCAGCAAGGTCAACCAGTGGACACTGCTGGTCGGCACGATCCCGCTGGTGTTCGCGCTCGCCGCGAGCACCACGGATGGCTTGCCGCTGGACACCCAGCAGCGCTTCGAGCTGCTGCTGACGGCCGCGCAGTCGGTGTTCGCGGTGAGCATCCTGGTGAATCTGGGGCTCACGGTCTGGGGCGCGGTGACGTTGCTGGTGCTCTTCAGCGTGCAATTCGTCACCAGCGTCACGCTGCCCGCCGAAGCCAATCAGATCGTGATCATCGTGTTGTCTGTGGTGTATGGCGTACTGGCCATCGGCCAATTCGTGCGCAAGCGGCGCGATACCGCCCGGATCCTGCGTGAAGGGCTGATCACGCCGTTCCCCGAACTAGCGGAAACACCCCGGTGAGACGCGACAGCATCAGCTGCGTCTCGCAGTCCTGCCAGCCGACAGCTACCTCACGTGAGCGTGATCTGACCCCGCCGTTAACGTACCCCCGTCCATCGAACCGCCGACCTACTGGAGATCATGACTGCGCCGCATCCGCCAACCAGTCCGGACAACCCCCCGCGCACGACCGACCTCAACCTCGCCCGCGTTGCCGCGGCCGCGCTCGCCGCGGTGACCACCGCCGTACTCAGCTCCAGGCTCGGCGCGGAAGGCACGCTCATCGGTGCTGCCGGGGCCAGCGTGGTCACCACCGTCGCGACCGCGCTGTATCAAATTTCCCTGGAACGCAGCGGGCAGAGAGTCCGATCTCTCACCCACCGGACCCGGTCGGATCCGGATTCCGGCGCGAGGCTCACGGCTGAGCATCCCGCAGCCCCGGATTCCGCGCCGGGCGACCAGCGGATCACCGAGAGCCCCGGTCGGCCCGCGCGATCTGCGGCGGTGCGCTGGGGCGCGGTGGCGGCCGGGGCGGTCGGCGGCTTCATGCTGGCCATGCTGGCGATCACCGGTTTCGAGTGGGCCAGCGGCGAGACCGTCGGCGGTAACGGCAAGGGCACCACCATCGGGCAGGTAGTGACCGAGCCGCCCGCTCCGAAAGAACCACCGGCCTCCCCCGCAACGCACGCCCCAGCCACGCCGACGACCGAGAATCCGATCCCGACGCCTACCGGGACCTCAGAGCCGCCCGCTACGAGTACCACGGCCCCGAATGGCGGAGTGGACGTTGAACGGAGTCCCACCATAACCACGTCCGAGAAACCCACTCCCAGCCAGACGCCGCCACCGTCTCTGCTACCCGGACTTCCTGGCATCGGACACTGATCCCACGGAGCTCGGCTTCAGCGGGTGGAGAGCCTTTCATCCCCCAGGTCGAACTCGTAAATGAGCCGATTCTCCGCCCGCATGAGCCCGACGAATTCCGCCGGAGTGTAGGTGGCGCCGTATCCGCTCAGCGGCCGTCAGCGCCGGGCACGCTCTGCATCGCCCGGGACAGGGCCTACGGACAGGGATCAGCTAGCGGACATCTGCACCGCCGAGCCTTGAACCAGCATGCTTGCAGGCGGGGGTGCCATACCGATAACTTCAACGGTATGGCACCCCGGGAGCGAACCACGAAGAAGATCACCATCACCCTGCCGATCGAAGACGCCGAGGCTGTGGAGCGCCTTGCCGAGTCTGGGCAGGTGGAGTCCGTCAGCCGGTATATCACCGAAGCCGTGGCCTTCCGTCGCGCCCGCGAGGACGGACTGGCCGTGCTAGAGCGACGATTCGGCAAACCACCGGCCTACGCCCTGGAGTGGGCCCGCAACCTCATCGCGCGCCGCCTCGGGTCAGCAGGTCCCACCGCGTGAGCCAGGCCTTCGGTGGCTGGGTCTTCGACCATCACGCGCTGGCTTCCTGGGCTCGGGCCGAGCCCTATGCCCAGGCCCTGGTCTGGTCGGCGATGGAGGTGGGCATGGCCGTGGTCGTCCCGGTGGCGGCGCTGCCGCTGGCCTACGCCGCCACCCGCGAGTCTGATCACGATGTCCTGCGCGCCCTGCTGGAACTCCCCGTCACGCTGCGGGACTCACTCACCGAGGCCGATGCCGCCGAGCTAGGCCGCATCCTCGCCAGTGCTGCGGATCCCGCCGCGTTGGGTTCGGACGCTTTGGTCCTGGCCTGCGTCGTGCATTCCGCCCGCACACGGAGGTGGCCCGTGCTCACGGGAAACGCCGCCGCGTTGCGAGCCCTGGACCCCAGCTTAGAAACCGACGAGCTGCCATAACCGAACAGCCGACCGCAGTAGCGCCCAGACCAACGGTGTCCGGATAGGAATCCCCTCTTGAGCTCTCTATGGTCACGCTGTCGAGACGGTCGGACCGCTGCGATGACAACGGATCCCTGGTGACATCCCGCTGATGGGGAGGCGCGGCTAATTGGGAGGCGGGGTCCGGCCGGGTCGCAATAGTCTCGGACGGTGATCGATCGGAAACACATCGAAGACCAGTCGCGCGAGGGGCTCCACGAGAACCTCGACCTCGATGTCGCCGTGGTCGGAGCGGGCGCCGGTGGCCTTTACACCGCCTACCGGCTGACCACCGGCCAGTTCACGAACACCAGCGCCTACCGCACACCGCCGCGCGTCAACGTCTTCGAGCTGGGCGAACGCATCGGCGGCCGACTACACTCGGTGGTGCTACCGGGAATGGAGATCGCCGGTGAGCTCGGCGGCATGCGGTACATGACCTCGATGCGGATCGTCGCGTCGCTGATCGAGAAGGTGTTCGCCGACGAGCTGACCCACGTCGAGTTCTCGATGGGTGACCCCGCCTCGCACTACTTCTACCTGCGCAAGCAGCGTTTCAAGGCGGACGCCTGGGCGAAGGCCCAGCAGAACGGCACACTCTTCGCTACCCGCTACCACCTGAACAAAGACGACGCCGGGCTCAGTGCCGATCAGTTGTTCAGCAAAGTCACCTACGAGGTGCTGACCGCCGACCCGAAAGTCAACGCGGAATACGGCGGCAAGCTCAAGCACCCCAGCACCTGGGAATGGGACATCGAGCTATCCGCGCAGGACTGGGACGCGATCAAACCCGACCTGCGCTACTGCTTCCCCGGCCCCTACCAGGACCGGCTGGTCACCGACCTCGGCTTCTGGAACCTGCTGAAGGATCAGGTGTCGCAGGAGGGCCTGCGGTTCCTCGCCGACGCCGGCGGCTACTACTCCAACACCATCAACTGGAACGCCGCCGAGGCCCTTCAGACGATGGTCGGCGACTTCGTCGGGACGGCGGTGAGTTACCGGACCATCGAGGGAGGCTACGACCAGGTTCTTTACGCGCTCGCCCAGGCGTTCCTGGCACAACCACATGCCGGTATCTGGAAACGCAACGGTGTCGTCGGGGTGCGATCAGCGCCGGAGGGCTCGCCGCGCCGCTACGAGCTCAGGGTCGCGAACCAGGCATCAGGCAGGGAATGGACCGTCCACACCGACGCCGTCGTCCTGGCGATGCCGCGCCGTTCCCTGGAGCTGCTCGACCAGGACCCC
>DASTBN010000760.1:0-14381 GCA_035712045.1 Pseudonocardiaceae bacterium | reverse complement strand
CCGACCCGATCATAAATCCGATAAGCCACATTATGACAAATTCTGCTCAGCGGGCGCTGGCGAAGCTCTCCAGGCAGACGGCGGCTCTGGGGTGACGCAGGCGCACCGGATGCGCCTGCGCGACGGCCGGGTTTGTGGCCTGGCTGACCACCGGCCACCCCGCCCCGGCGGCGGCGCCGGGTCGCAACGCCGCTGGCCACACGCCAGATCCCACTCGCGGCACGCTGGCCCCAACGAGGCGGGCAACTCAACAATGCTCTGAAATTCTGATTACATAACGGTGTCGGATCTCGGTGAAACCGCAGGTCAGAACCACAACGTCTACGCGGCGCGACAACAAACTTCAGGCTAACACCAGCACGATGCGATCCCATACCAAGTCATCCCTTATGGGCGAGAATGAAGTTCCTCGTTGATTTTCTATTCAATCCGTATTTACCTTCCTGGCGGAGTGTCCCTCTGTGTAAGAAATCTGGATCTCATGCCAGATTCGAGGGATGTCTACCTCCAGGAGCAGATATGGGAGCAAGATTCAAACGATTACCAGCCGTTCTTTTGGCTGCCATGATGGCCTCGCGAGTGTCATTGCCATGGCATCTGCCGCCGCAGCGCAAGCACCGGCCGATGATTTCGATAGCGTCGCATCGAGCCAGAAGCCTCCGGGAGCACCCCCGGACGGGCTGAACGACGAAATCTTGCGGTGGACTTACTACCTGCAGCAGTCCAATCGTCTCCTGAGCCCCGGTGCGCCGGCCCCGATTGCCCGATCGACAGCGATGACATACGGCGCGAGCTACGACGCAGTCAACTCGATAAGTGCTATCGGAACCCCCTATCTTGGAAAGGTGCCGGTGCCCTCCGACTGCTCGGATGATCGTCAGCGATGCCTTGCAGCGGCGGTCAATAACGCGGCGTCGTTAGCACTCGAGGGCAGCGTCA
Organism: Pseudonocardiaceae bacterium; assembly: GCA_035712045.1. Taxonomy (GTDB): domain Bacteria; phylum Actinomycetota; class Actinomycetes; order Mycobacteriales; family Pseudonocardiaceae. Next base: position 13,442 of record DASTBN010000760.1, on the reverse strand, counting down.
GCCAGCCGGACGTGATCAGCTACGTGCGCGCGGCCCGTCAGTTCGAAAATAGCCGGATCGGATCCGGGCAGAGTGCCGCCGCAGGCCGCAAGGTTGGCCGTCTCGCTGCGGAGCAGATGCTCGGGGCACGTCAAAACGATGGGTCGGACAACAACACCCCCTACGTACCAGGAACCGTACCAGGGGCTTGGCGTCCCACTGGCGATCATCCACGGCACCGCACCCGGCGGTCTCGGCGAGATCACCGACCGCGGAAAACAACTCCGGACGCAGCCGGTCTGGGCAGGTAGCCTTCAGGCAGCCTGCCGACCGGCGCAACTGACCCCGGACGGCCTCCCGGGTCAACTCACCACCGTAGATGTATTCCCACGACTCGAACTCTCGCGTAGCGGTGCGGATCTGCTCGATCTCCGTCGCGCCGATCCGATTGGGTACCGGGGCGGGCTCGTTGTCCTCTAGAATCCCTTCCAGCAGCGCCGCCATCGGACCTAGGGCGGCGAGAGCGCCTAGGCTCAGGGTGTTATGGATAAACGAGGCGGTTCGTTCCGGTGCCTCTCGGAACTCCCTGTTCTCCGCCGCGGCCTAACACGCCTCCGTTTCGGGCCCGGGGATGGAGTAAAGCGTGAGCCCGGCGGTCACAGCGGGCAGTCCCTCATCGGTGCGGTACCGCGTCGTCATAACGGGCAAGGTATCCCATTCAGCTGACCCCCGGCAGCTCGCCGGGCCGCACTGACATCTCTCGGTCAGAGAGGTAGCGGCCAGCGGTAGCCCGAGTCGGGGTGGTCATACCAGACGTACTGATAGTTGATGTCGTTGGTGGCGGTGACGCCGAATTGTTCGACACGGGGTTCGCCGAGGCGCCTCCAGGTAGTGTGAGCGGCTTCGATGGTGTCCCAGAGTCGTCGTGGTCCGGCTTGCTCGACGGTGTGGTGGCCTTTGTCGTCTGGGTCCAGGCTGGTGGTGAACCAGCTGGTGTCGGTAGCTCGTCCGGTCAGCTCGGCGGTGGGCCCGGTGTGGCAGGCCAGGCGTACCCGGTGGCCGGCCAGGTGCAGTTGTGTGAGCAGTCGCAGCGTCGGGTTGTCGTTGACCAGCCAGGGGTTGACGTGGGTTGTGGTGCGTTGGGGATTGCGGTGGTCGTAGAGGACCGTGTCCCAGTCCTCGTCGTCGCGGTAGGGGCGATCGGTTCGGGTACGCAGGGGCATGAACGCGCCGGGCAGGGGAAGAAACCGGCCATGGACGGTGTCGATCTCGGGGTGCTGGGTGGCGCTGAGCCGGATCAGGCGGCCGCTGAGGCTGCCGCGCAGATCGACGACGATGGCACCGCTCGGGGCGAGTTGGTCGATCCAGGCACCGGGAATGTGATCAGCGGCGGCTGTGGCGATGATCCGGTCAAACGGGGCGGCGCTGGCCAGCCCGGCCGCCCCGTCACCGATGTGGACACTGGGGTGCAGCCCGATGCGGGCGAGGGCATCGCGGGCAGCGCCGGCCAGGGCGGGATCGAGCTCGATACTGGTCACATTCGCCGCGCCAACTCGATGACAGAGTAAGGCGGTGTGGTAACCGGTGCCGGTGCCGATCTCCAGCACCCGGTGTCCCGGTTGGAGCTCCAGCGCTTCGAGCATGCCAGCCATGACCGTGGGCTGCGAGCTGGAGCTGGTGGGGGCCCCGGCACCGGGCATGTCGGGCGCGGCGGTGTATTGAACGACGAGTGCCTGGTCGGTGTAGACCTCCGTCAGCCATTCGTCGTGCTGGAGGGGATCGGCACCGTCGAGCAGCCCATCGTCGGGATAGGGACGGTGGAAGCAGGGCACGAAGACCTCACGCGGAATCTCGGCGAATGCCTGACGCACCCACGGGTTGTGGATTGTCCCGTTGTCGACCAGTTCGTCGGCCAGGCGCTGCCGCAGGCTCAGTGTGGTGGTCATGTGGGGTTGGTGAGTTCGTCGGCAATGGCCTCAGCGATCGGCACCCCGGTCTCCTCGAAGATCCACGACCAGCGGCCCGCTGGGTTGCATTCCAGAAACCACCAATGCCCCTCCGCCGTGATGGAGAAATCAAACGCCCCGAACGTGAGCCCGAACCTGCGCAGGTAGGCCAAGACGCCGCAGCGAACCTCATCAGGAGTCGAGCAGATCTGGTAGCTCAACTCCTCGTAACGTGAGCGCCAGTCCACCCGGGCCTCGGAGCTCTCGGTGTGCACCGCGACGGCGAAGCATCGCGGGCCGACCACAGTGAGCCGGACGTCGAAAACTTTCGGCACCCAACGTTGCAGCAGGATCGGGCAGAGCTCAAAGGACTGATCGTTGCTCTCGTCGAGGTCGCCGTCGGCCAGCCGCGTGGTGTAGATGATCCTCAGCTCGTCCCGTTCGGCGACTACCCCGGTAGACAGCGACTTATAGACCAACTCGCCGCCGACCTCAGCGGCGAACTTGCGTGCCTCGGCACCACTGTTTGTCACCAGGGACGGCGGGACATTCAGACCGCATTTGGTGGCCACCGTCAGCTGATGGGGCTTGTAAGAGGCGTCCGCGACCGCACTGGGGTGATCCAGCCAGCGCCACTGTTGCGCAGCGAACACCCCGCCGAGCCCGCACACCGACTCCAGCATGGCGAACCGCCGTTCCGAACCAGACATGCCCTCCGGAAACCTGAACCGAGCCGGATGGCTCCGATACACGCTGCGCACCGAGCCCAGGTCGACCCGGTCCCCGCATACATCCAACCAACCCGGGGATTCGAGTTGATCCGGCCTCGCGGCCATCGACATCGCGCTGGGGAAATCAGCTGTATCGACTCGCGTCACCAACACCTCGCGTTGTGCCAGCGCGTTCGTGACAAGCTCGGCGGCATTGTCGTCGCCCTGGGCCAATACCAACACGACCGGCGTGCTCACTCCTCGTCCATCTCGATGTAGTGGATTGTGTCGGGCTTCGTCCCGAGCACCTGGCCGTCGTCGGTGATCTCCGTTGCCTCCGTCTTAATCTTGTTCGTCGGCTTCTTGCTGTGCTTGCCCAGCTCAACGGGGCGAACCCCGAAGCGCAAACCGAACGGCCGCGTGTCCGGCCCCGTCGGTCCCTCCGAACTCGGCACGAACAGGCCAGCCCCCGGGGAGAGCGGGAATCTGCTGGTCAACGGCATCAACGGATCGGACGGGACACCATGACCGGCCATTGCAGGCACTCCTCAAGGTCATCGGGAACCAACACACGACACCCTGCCGGATCCGCCCAGGCTGGGGCAACGACGACACCGGAGATGGCACATGTGCAACAGGGACCGCAGCTGAGTTGCTGTGTTCTTCCGTCAGATCGGCACTGGCACCGGCTACAACGCCGCTCTGCTCGCTCATCGACTCGGCGATGAGCGGGTGTTCTCCGTCGAGGTGGACGCCGGCCTCTCCAAGCTGGCCCGCGCACGGCTGGCCGTGGCGGGTTTCCGGCCCACTGTGGTGGCTACCGACGGTGCCGCCGGGCTGCCCAGGCACGCGCCGTTCGACGGATCGTCACCACCTGCTCCATCGCAGCGATCCCCCGGGCGTGAGCCGAACAGCTCACCGACGGCGGCGTGATCCCGCAGGCCCCCACCGCTGGCAGCTCATCCGGCCATTCGACCCCTTCAGCCCCGCCTGCTGACGCGGTGTCAGGGATACCTGGGAACAACATGACCTCTTACCCGCGCCCACAGCGGTACCGCCTGATTGCGCGATTCTTACGAGGAGGTGATCCAGCCTTTTTTCCGATACTCCAAATAGGGTATTTGCTACTCCGCACGAGTGTCGGGTGGCGTATCCGATATCCCAGCTCCGCACACCGCCTAGCCCGACCACGCCCAGCGCCTCCTCCCCGCGCACCGGGCTGCTACAGGCGTCTCCGCTGGCCGAGGCGGGTGCCGGTGCGCCGCTGCCGTCGCGGCGGGCCAGCCGGTGCCGACGCAGTTACTCACGGAGCATTCGGGTAAATGCGCTAAGTGGCGCCCCGCCGCCCGCTACGTATTCGCCGGGCCCCTCCTTCGGGCTAGGTGGTCGAACCAGCAGATTTACGTGCGGTTACTGATTGCCCGTGACCACGCGCCTAGGCAGTGTATAGAGATCTCAATGAGCAGCATCTCTGATGCCGTGTTTTGATCTCTGACACTGGAGCGGCTTTCTTAGGAGGACCTGATGCCGGGCGCACCTGACTCGGAGGTCGACGGACCGCCGGTCAAGCGACCCCTCGCTCGAAGTCCCCTCCGCCCCTCCGCCCCGATGACCACAGAGGTCCCTGTCCCCCCACCATTCACCCGCGATGCACCGGCCTGCGCCAGGCGCTCGCTGCCAGACCTCGGAGCTATTTCATGATGCAAGTATCGTCTCATCATTTGGAAGCGCTCCGCACGGTGCTGGCGGGAAAGGTGATAACGCCGGAGGACGCCGACTACGACACCGCCCGGATCCAGTGGAATAACGACATCGATCGCCGTCCGGTGGCGATCGCCCGCTGCCTCTCCCCCGCCGACGTGAGCGCGGCACTGCACTTCGCCCGCCAGCAGCAGCTGGAGGTCTCGGTTCGCGGCGGAGGCCACGCGTTCGCCGGGTCCGGTATCTGCGATGGCGGGCTGATGATCGACCTAAGCTCGATGCGCCGGGTCTCGGTCGACGCCGAGGCCCGCCTGGCCCAGGTGGACGGCGGCGTCACCGTCGCGGAACTCGACGCGGCGACCCAGGTACACGGCCTGGCGGTGCCCGCCGGGGTGATCAGCCACACCGGGGTGGGCGGCATGACTCTTGGTGGTGGCATCGGATGGCTCACCCACAGAGCGGGATTGACCGTCGACAACCTGGTCTCGGCCGATGTGGTGCTCGCCGACGGCCGGTACGTGCATGCCGCGCCGGACCAGCACGCCGACCTGTTCTGGGCGCTGCGGGGTGGGGGCGGGAACTTTGGTGTAGTCACGACGTTCGAGTTTCAGCTGCGCCCCGTCGGCCCGGAGGTCCAGCTGGGGCTGTTCTTCTGGGGGATGGACAGCGGGGAGCACGTGCTGCGGCTAGCCCGCGAGGTCGTACCACGCCTGCCCGCCGACGCCGGCGCCCAGATCGCTATCGGCCTCAACGCGCCACCAGCGCCCTTCGTGCCTTCGCGATACCATTTCGTACCCGGATATCTGCTCGTTGTGGTCGGATTCTCCTCGGCCGCGGAACACGCCCGGATCGTCGCTCCTATTCGTGAAGCACTGCCACCATTATTCGAGCTCATCACCCCGATGCCCTACGTCGCGCTGCAGCGGACGCTCGACGAGACCGCCCCATGGGGTCTCCTGGGTTACCAGGAAACTATTTACCTGGACGAACTCAGCGACAATGTGATCTCGGTGATCGTGGACCGGATACCCGGCAAACGCTCCTCGATGAGCTCCTGCCTGGTCTTCCGCCTCGATGGGGCCTTTTCGGCGGTCCCCGATGACGCGACGGCGTTCGGTGGCCGGCGGGCGCCTCGTTACATGGTCAACATCGCTGGCATCGCGGCCAGCTCTGAGGTACTGAGAACAGAACGTGCCTGGGCCCGGTCGGTATGGAGCGCGCTGCGGCCATTCGCCCGGGACGCCGGCGGTTACGTGAACTCGATGACTGAGAACGACGAGAGCCGGGTCCGTGCGGCGTACGGCCCAGTCAAGTACGCGCGGCTGGCCCGGATCAAGAACAAGTACGACCCGGGCAACGTCTTCCACCTCAACGCCAACATCAAACCCGCATGAGGGACCCCGTCTGAGGGACCTAGTCCAGCCGGGCCCGCTAGGCTGCGTCGGAGGGGACAGGATTCGGCGATCCCGGGAGGCCGCCCTGACCGAACGGGGCACGCGGCGTGCCAGGCTGATCGTGGCAGGGCTCGCGCTGCTGGCGATGTGTGCCGCCGCGACGCTGCTGCCGGTGCCCAGCCCGCTCCAGATGCGTGTGTGGGCCCAGTCCGCGGGTATCGCGGCGCCGCTGGTTTTCCTGCTCGGACTTGCCATGGTGACCGTGGCGCCGGTCCCCCGCACGGCGTTCACCCTCGCCGCCGGCTTACTGTTCGGGCCGCTGCTGGGATTGGCGTTGTCACTGGTGGCGACGACGTTATCCGCCGTACTGGCGTTCTGGCTGGTGCGTCGGCTGGGCCGTGGGTTCGTGCGTCCTCATCTGGATCGCCGGGTACTCCGGGCGGTGGATGCCCGGTTGCGGACCCGCGGCTGGCTCGCGGTGGCGTCCCTGAGGTTGATCCCGGTGGTGCCGTTCTCGGTGCTCAACTACAGCAGCGCGCTCTCGTCGATCCCGTTCCGCCACTATCTGGCCGGTACGGTGGGTATCGTGCCCGGCTCGGTCGCACTCGTCGTGTTCGGTGACGCCCTCACCGGCACCGTCTCACCGGCCGCGCTCGCCGTATCGGCTACCGGTGCGGCGATCGGCGTCATTGGGCTGATCGCCGGGACCCGCTCCCCCGGCCCAACCACTGACATGGCCGCTGACACCGCGAGTACGGCCCGGCGATGACTCCCGCCGACCGTGAGCGGGCGGTCACCGGCGCCGTGCCCGCCGATCTGTTCATCAACGGCCGGTGGCGCCCCGGCAGCGGCGGGCGAACCTTCGACGTCGAAGATCCCTCGACCGGCACGGTGCTCCGCGCGATCGCCGACGCGGACGCCGAGGACGGCCTGGCCGCACTCGACGCGGCGGCCGCCGCGCAGGCCGGGTGGGCGCGACACCCGCCCCGGGAACGCGGCGAAATCCTGCGGCGGGCCTACGAGCTGATGATGCGGCGCCAGGAGGACCTCGCGCTGCTGATGACGCTGGAGATGGGCAAGCCGCTCACCGAATCCCGCGCCGAGATCGCGTACGCCGCCGAGTTCTTCCGCTGGTTTGGTGAGGAAGCCGTGCGGATCGGCGGGGGGTTCGCCACCGCGCCCAGCGGCTCGGGCCGGGTCCTGGTGATGCGCCAGCCGGTCGGGCCCGCGCTGCTGATCACCCCGTGGAACTTTCCCGCCGCGATGGGCACCCGCAAGATCGGTCCGGCGGTGGCCGCCGGGTGCACCATGGTGCTCAAGCCAGCGAGCCTCACCCCCCTGTCGATGCTCGCGCTGACCAGCATTCTCGCGGAATGCGGGCTGCCCGATGGGGTGCTGAACGTGCTGCCCACGTCCCGGTCGGCTCAGCTGATGGAGCCGCTGATCCGGGACGGCCGGGCCCGCAAGCTGTCCTTCACCGGTTCTACCGAGGTCGGGCGCCTGCTGCTGGCACAGTGCGCGGAGCAGGTCATGCGGACCTCCATGGAGCTCGGCGGCAACGCGCCGTTCCTGGTCTTCGCCGACGCCGACCTGGATGCCGCGGTGCGCGGCGCGATGATCGCGAAGATGCGCAACATCGGCGAGGCCTGCACTGCGGCGAACCGTTTCTACGTGCACGCCGACGTCGCTGACGAGTTCGCCCGCAGGCTCGCTGATCAGATGGGGGCGCTGCGCATCGGCCGGGGCAGTGAGGAGGGCGTGCAGGTGGGCCCGCTGATCGAGGCCTCGGCGCGGGATCGGGTCCAGCGCCTGGTCGGGGACGCGACCAGGCGCGGTGCCACGGTGCTCGCCGGTGGTGAGCCGGTGGATGGTCCTGGGTACTTCTACCGCCCCACTGTTCTGCGTGACGTGCCGGATGACGCGGAGATCACCCGTACGGAGATCTTCGGTCCGGTGGCGCCGATCACCTCGTTCAGCGATGAGCGGCAAGCGCTAGGGGCGGCGAACGATACCCCTTACGGCCTGGTCAGCTACGTCTACACCAGCGACCTGGGGCGGGCGCTGCGAGTCTGCGAGCAGCTCGAGGCGGGCATGGTGGGCTTGAACCAGGGCATGGTGTCGAACCCAGCCGCACCGTTCGGCGGCATCAAACACTCGGGGTTGGGCCGCGAGGGCGGCACAGCGGGCATCGACGAGTTCCTGGAGACCAAGTACGTCGCGATCGCGACCTGAGCCGCGGCGGAACAGGCCGCGATCTCCTCAGGACGACCTCCTGGGTGTCTTCTTCTGCCCGGATTCAGCCTGGTCGCTGGAGGGCTGCCTGGGCTGGGGGGCTATCGAGGTGTTCATGGGCGTCTCCGGCCCCGGTACCTCATGGCGCGCCACCTCCTCCGCGGCCCGGAGCGCGGCGGCCACCTGCGGATCGGTGGGGTTATCGAACCATCCGGCGACAGCCTCATCATCGTCCTCGGGCCGACTGGCGGTCACGTAGTCCCGGGTGGGCTCATACCGGTACACTCCGTCATCACCCGGGGCGCCGAGCATCTTGGTGAATCCTTCCAGGGCCTTGCCGAACTCGCTGGGCACGATCCAGACCTTGTTCGCGTCGCCCTGGGCCATCTGCGGCAATGTCTGCAGGTACTGATAGGCCAGTAACTCGGGGGTGGGCCGCCCTGACTTGATGGCCGCGAAGACCTTCTCGATCGCCTTGGCCTGGCCTTGCGCCTGCAGGTACCGCGCGGCCCGTTCTCCCTGGGCACGCAGGATCCGGGACTGCCGCTCGGCTTCCGCTGTCAGGATCGCCGCCTGCTTGGCACCCTCGGCGGAGAGGATCGCCGCTTGCTTCTGGCCCTCGGCGGTCTTGATCGCCGACTCGCGCTGGCCCTCAGCGGTGAGGATGGTGGCGCGCTTCTCCCGGTCGGCGCGCATCTGCTTCTCCATCGAATCCTGGATGGAGGGCGGGGGATCGATGGCCTTGAGCTCGACCCGGCTGACCCGGATTCCCCACCGTCCGGTCGCCTCATCGAGCACCCCGGATAGCTGGCCGTTGATGAAGTCCCGGGAGGTCAGGGTGTCCTCCAGGCTCATGCCACCCACGACGTTACGAAGCGTGGTGGTGGCCAGCTGCTCGACCGCCTCGACGTAGTTGCGGATCTCGTACACCGCGTCCTTCGGGTTGGTCACCCGGAAGTACACGACGGTGTCGATGTCGACGGTCAGGTTGTCCTTAGTGATCACCGACTGCGGTGGGAAGGAGACGACCTGCTCCCGTAAGTCGATCTTGTCCCGGATCGAGTCGACGAAGGGCACCAGGAAGTTCAGGCCCGGGTTCAAGGTGGTGCGATAACGACCGAGACGCTCGACAACCGCGGCGGACGCCTGCTCGATCACTACCACGGCCTTGACGACCGTGACGACAATCGCCAGCAGGATGACCGCCAGCACCACAGCTAAAGCAACGCTCATGGCAGCTCCCCCAAGACAACGGCGGTGGCACCGGAGATGTTCATGACCGTGACCCGCTGGCCAGGCTCCAGCACCTCTGTTTCATCGAATGTGCGCGCGGACCAGAGCTCACCACGCAGCTTGATCTTGCCCCCATGCGCGTCAACAGTACTGATCACTATTGCCCTATCGCCCACCAGCGCGTCAATGTTAGTCGGCACATGCACGGTATGTAATCGCCGCTTGAGCATCGGCCGGGCCAGGGTGGTCAGCGCAACCGAGGTACCGGCGAACACCGCCACCTGCAGCCAGATCGGCTCCCCTAGCGCCGCGATCCCCCCGGCGGCCAGCGCCCCTGCCCCGAGCATGATCAGCACAAAGCCGGTCGAGAGTACCTCGGCGGCAATCAGCGCAAATCCGGCAATGAGCCACACAATGGGGGCCATGTGTCCATAGTGGCAGACCTTTCACCGAGTGTGGGCTGTGATCGTCACGAGGTCACTCGGTCTGGACCGTGACGAAGTCGATGAGCGCTTCCACCGCACCCAGCAGAGCCGGTTCGAGGTCCCCGAAACCCCGTACCGAGTCCAGCACCCGGGACCAGCCTCGTACTGGATCCGCTATGCCGAACCCGTCCACCCAGCCCAGCGCCGCGCACACGCCCTCTTTCCATGGCACGCCCCTGGGCACCTCGGGCCAGCCCAGAATGCCGAGCGCGGCGGGCCGCACCGCCTGCCAGATGTCCACGTAGGGATGGCCGGTCACCAGGACGTGTGGCGAACGCAGCTGCCCCACGAGACGGCTTTCCTTACTCCCGGCGATCAGGTGATCGACCAGCACGCCAAGCCGCCGGTGTGCCGAGGGAGCGAACTCCGCGACCCGCTCGGCCAGCAGGTCCACGCCATCGAGTGGCTCCACGACCACGCCGTCCACCCGCAGATCATGACCCCAGATCCGTTCCACGAGCTCCGCGTCATGCTTGCCCTCAACCCAGATCCGGCTGGCCCGCGCGGTCCGGGCACGATGGCCCGCCACGCGGACCGAACCCGACGCGGATCGGGTCACGGCACCGGTGGTCGGCGCCACCGGCCGGACCAGCGTGACCGGATCGCCGTCGATCAAGAAGGCCGCGGGGCGCAGCGGGAAAGTGCGGACCCGGCCCTGACCGTCCTCCAGCAGGACGGTGTCACGCTCACAGCGCAGGATGGCGCCGCAGAATCCGCTCGCCGCGTCCTCCACCACCACACCAGTCTCAGCGGGCAGCCGCGGCACTTCACGGCGGCGCCGGTGCGCCGGCAACCCGCCCGGTCCGTAGCCCAGTGAGCTCGGGACGTTTTTGGGAGCCATGCGGCGACGCTAGCCGGAGGAGCCGGGCCCGGTGGTGGCGCCACGCCGGAGGCCCGATCCGAACCGGCCCTCCGATCGCGGTCCCAGCCGGGGGTGTTCTACTCTCCTACTCCGTGCCATGCCCTAGCGCGACATTGACCGTATGGGCCTCAGCGTGGCTGCACGGTTGCGCCTCCCCTGACGCGGTGATCGACGGCCTGCACACCTGGGCCGACCTGCATGAGGTCACCGCCGTCGACGACACCACCGCGCGGGCGCTCGACCTGCCAGCGCCAGGAGACGCCCCGACCTCGGTGGTCGGGCTGCTCGCCGCCGCCCGGCGGACCGGAGCCGGAGCCGGGCAGCTGCTGCTGCCGGTGCCCGGTGACGTGCGCGGGCTACCGCCCGGCGGAGCGCTCGCCGCCGCAGCGATGAGCAGCGGCGAGGTCGCCGTGCTCACCGGTGCTGAGCTGGCGGCGGTGCCTGCGGCCGTTGCCGATGGGGTGCTGCGATGGACCGTGTTCGCCGAGGGCCCGCTGCCTCCGGTTCCAGAGCCCGCCCTGGTCGATGCCGAGCACGGCCTGCGCGGCGCGGTGCGCCAGGCGGCCACGACGCTGGTAGAGCTCGGTGTCGCCCGGCATCGCCCGGGTGTCCGCGCCGAGATCGCCGAGACGCTGGAGCGGCGGGTCCGGCCGCCGTGGCCCGAGGGCACCCCGGCCCGGGCGTTGCGCGTGCTCGAGCAGGCTGACGAGGTGGAAGCCATCCTCCGCGCCGCGGACCCCGACAACCTCGGTGGCGCGGTGTCCGCGACGGTGGCGGCGGCCCGATCCAGAACACTTCGGCCGCTGTTCACAGCGGTGCGGGAGGCCCGGCGCTCCGCGGTAGCCGAGGCGGTGCGGGCGCTGACTCCCCGTGCTGGGCGGCGCTGAACGGCCTTCTCGCCGCTCCAGAGGAGTGAGCGGCTATCGCTCCCGCGCACAGCAGCCGACCACGCAGGGGGCGCCGTTGACGCCGTATCCAGCCAGCGGAACCTGCGAGCACCGGCGCACGGGCGCGCCGCGCATCTGCTCTGCGATGAGCTCGATGACCATCTCCGCGAAGCGCGGGTCGGTGGCCGGGGTGGCGGCTCTGACGAAGTCCATGCCCAGCGTGGCGGCCCGGTGTGATGCCTCGTGATCGAGGTCCCAGAGCACCTCGAGATGATCGGAGACGAAACCGATCGGCGAGATCACAGCACCTGCTACCTCACTGGCATGCAATGCCTCGAGGTGATCGATCACATCCGGCGCTAGCCACGGCACGTGTGGGGGCCCGGAGCGCGACTGCCACACGACGTCGTAGCTGAGCACGTCAGCCGCGCGGGCGACCAGCCGCGCGGTTTCGGTGACCTGCCGGGAGTAGCGGTGACCGCCCTGTTCGGGGAGGCCAGTGGCGGCATCCGCGGCGACGGGCACCGAGTGTGCCGTGAACACCACCCGGGCACCGGGATCAGCCTGCTGCCGGGCCGCGCGCAGCGCGTCGGCGCAGGCGGCGACGAACAGCGGGTGATCGAAGAACTGCCGCAGCTTGATCAGCCGAGGTGCACCGGTTCCGACGGCGTGCCGGGCCCGGGCTATGTCCTCGTGGTACTGCCGGCATCCCGAGTACCCGCCCCATGCCGAGGTCGCGAACACCACGGCGCTGCGTATCCCGTCGGCGGCCATCGTGGCGACGGTGTCCTCCACCAGCGGGTGCCAGTTGCGGTTGCCGAAGTACACCGGCAGCTCAAGCCCAGCATCGGCGAGCGCGCTCTCAATGACGGCGATCAAGGCCCGGTTGCACTGGTTGATCGGTGATACCCCACCGAAGTGCAGATAGTGTTGCGCCACCTCTTCCAGCCGCCGCAGCGGTACGTTCCGGCCGCGGGTGACGTTCTCCAAGAATGGGCGCACGTCATCGGGGCCTTCCGGTCCGCCGAAGGAGAGCAGCAGCAGGGCATCGATCACAGTGCTGAACCATCCGGGTTCGGTTAGACGCTCACGGCGTGGAAGCCGCCGTCGGCCAGCACCATGGAACCGGTGGTGGCGGGCAGCCAGTCGGAGAGCAGGGCGCAGACGGTGCGGGCCACGGGGGTCGGGTCGTCGATGTTCCAGCCCAGGGGGGCGCGGCCGTCCCAGGCGTTCTCAAACGCGGAGAAGCCGGGGATGGACTTCGCGGCCAGGGTGCGTATGGGGCCGGAGGCCACCAGGTTGACCCGGATGCCTTCGGGGCCGAGATCGCGGGCGAGGTATCGGCAGACCGATTCGAGAGCGGATTTCGCCACGCCCATCCAGTCGTAGGCGGGCCAGGCCTGCCGGTTGTCGAAGTCCATTCCCACGATCGAGGAGCCGGGGCCGAGCAGGGGCAGGCACGCCATCGCCAGGGACTTGAATGAGTACGCCGAGACGTGCACGGTGGTGGCCACGTCTTCCCAGGGGGCGCTGAGGAACTCTCCTCCCAGGCAGGAGGCGGGGGCGTAGCCGATGGAGTGCAGCACGCCATCAAGGCCCCCGACATGGTCACCGAGTCGCTGGGCCAGTGAGTCGAGCTGGTTCTGGTCCTGGACGTCGAGTTCAATGACCGGAGCGGGCCGGGGCAGGCGCTGGGCGATCCGCTCCACCAAGCGCAACCGGCCGTATCCGGTGAGCACCACCTGGGCGCCCTGCTCCTGCGCCACCCGCGCCACGTGGAACGCGATGGAGGCGTCGGTGATCACCCCAGTGATCAGTAGCCGCTTGCCCTCCAGCAGACCCGTCACCGCTCCCCCTGTCAATGACCCATGCCCAGGCCACCGTCCACCGGCAGCACCGCCCCGGTGATGTAACCGGCCGCCTCGGAGGCGAGGAACGTCACGGCCGCCGCGATTTCCTCGGGGGTAGCTTGGCGGCGCAGCGGTATCGAACTCAGGATCTCCTCGCGGCGCG
>DASTBN010000759.1:0-7885 GCA_035712045.1 Pseudonocardiaceae bacterium | reverse complement strand
GGGAGCGCGATCCGAAGCTGTGGCGGCAGGGACGTTTAAGATTTCCCGGGACCCACATTTTGAGGACAAGGTCCGTGATGTCGTCGGTTTGTACCTGGATCCTCCCCGGATCTGTACGCCGCGATGGATATCCGGACGGGTAGCGTGATTGGTTCTTTGTCGCGGACTCACGCGACTCCGGATTTTCTCCGGCTGATGAAGAAGGTCGACGCCGCTTACCCCCAGAAGATCCATGTGGCCCTCGGCAATGCTTCGGTCCACCTGTCGGAGGATACCGGGAAATGGCTCGCCAAGCAGAAAGGGCAAATCGTCTTTCATTTCACCCGACAGGTGCGTCGTGGATGAATCAGATCGAGATCTGGAATGGCATTCTCACACGGAAATTGATCCGATGTGGCACGTTCAAATCTGTGAAGGTTCTCAACCGGGAGATCGAAGCTTTCATCAAGCATTGGAACAGTGATTGTAAGCCCATCAAATGGACGGCTACCGCCGAGGAGATAATTGGCAAGGTCCGCGCTGTGACGGCTCGTATGGAGGCTCTTCTGCGTGCCACCGAGATCGACGATGTGGCGCGCCAAGCGGCGTAAAGAGGAACATATCTAACTACGCTAGCCAGCGTAGCGTGGGAACCGCTAGGTCATAGCCGTCCTTAGGCGGGAACGCCGTCACATCGATGATGAAAGGAACAGGCGATCATGTCGGCATCTCACCCGGAGCGCGGTAGCCGCCCCGAGACCGGCCTTCAAGCCGTGGCCAGGGAGCGAGACGTCGTGGCGGGACACACCAGCGTATAATGACCTGGCAGGTGCTGGGCTGGGTCGTGCTGGGAGCGGCCTTGCTCGTCTCACTTGGGCTGCTGCTGGGTTGGGCCTGGACCACTAGGACTTCGGGTGACGCAGGCGATTGTCCCGATCGCGGCAGTGTGACTATGCTGTGCTATTAGCCGACCCGACGCTTGGAGGAAACCGGCTACTGATGGCTGAACCGAGGCAGCGGGGGGCCTGTGCTGATGTCAGATCTCGGCTGGGGTGCGTTGGCCACGTTGGGGGCCGCCGCGTTGTTGCTTTTCATAGTAACTGTCGTGGTGGTATTCGTACTCCTCGTTAAGATGATTAAGAAGTACCGGCTGGTGAAGCAGCCCGGCATGCCGATTTCGGCCAAGGTTGCCTTCTACGGGTCGATCGCCTACACGATCTTACCATTCGACGTTCTTCCGGATCCAGTCCTCCTCGATGATATTGGGGTGCTGATCGGGGCGCTTATCTATGTCGGTCACACTGCGAAGAAGGTCTACGGCTCACTTCCGCGCGGTCACGGCTCATAGCATTCCAGGCCTCAGCCGAGACGATCGGTCAATGTGCGCCCCCCGATCGCCGGCGCTTACGATGCGACGGCCAATGGCTACGCCGGTCTAGGCGAACACCGGCGAGCCCGATCGGTAAGGGGGATACGTGGCAGGGCGCCTATCGCACGCGGTGGTGATCGCGGTGCTGACCGCGAGGCTGCTCACAGTCCTCAGCGCTGGGATTCCGCTTTACGTTTTCCGGGTGGCAGGAGATCTGGCCGAGAAAACCGGCATCAATACTGCGTTGATGACGCTGGCAAACATCGTAAGGCCGATCGGCTGATCAAGGCGCCTTGGCATGCGACTGTCCACGGCCCGCGACGCGGTGACCGGGACCGCCGCCGCCAGAAGATTACTGCTGGGACACTCACCCTGTCAGCGAGGAAGCGAACACGAACGGACTCCTGCGCCAGTATTCTTGAAGGGCACCGACTTTCCGGATTTCATACATGCGCCGGGCTCGGTAGCTATTCATCAGCAGGTGGTGGTGTAGCGGCAGACGACCACCGTGGGTTGTTCGACCGGGTGGCCAGCGTCGATCGACCAGGCCAGGCGGATGTACTGGGCGTGCGTCCACGCCAGCGGCGTTGCCGAGGTGGTGCCTGTGCCGGGACGCGCCCGGTCCGGGGCGGGGGAGCGATCGTCCCACACCTGTTCGGCGAGCAGACGCGTGCTGCCCGCCGTCGCGGCGATGGCCTGCAACGCCCGGGTGGCCGAGTGCGGGTCGCCGGCCAGCAGGTCGTACTCGCCGCGTTCGCCCGCGAAGATCGGCCACAGTCGGCCGTAGGTGCGGTGCGGGGCGGGTTGGTCGATGTCCCACGGCCCGCCGTCGGCGCGTTCGCCGTAGCCGTCACTGGTGAACCGATGCCAGAACCGCCCGGCCGGCGTGGTGGTGGCCAGACGCTCGTCAATCACCGCGATGGTGTTGCGGATGACCGGGTCGGTCGCGGGCTTGACGCCGAGGCGCACCAGCTCTAGGAAGCTGGGATCGACGACGGCGCGCTGGTCAATCTGGCCGGGGTTGTTGTCGCCGAGGCCGTAGGTGGTGCCCCGGTCAGGCTGGCCGTCCTTGGTGAGCCGCAGGTAGTAGGGCCGGTCGGAGAGCGGTCCGGTGCGAGTGGCGGTCCACTCCTCCACCCTCGACTGCCAGCGATCGGCGATCGTGAGATAGTGCCCGGCGCCCGCAATGTCCCCGGCGCGCTTGAGGAGCTCGGCGAGGCACACCAGGCCGGCGACCGCGGAGGCGATGGTGGCGGGCGAGTAGCCGCTGTGGTTCTCCCAGCGTTCCTGTTCACTCCACGGCGCGGCGTTGGTGTCCTCGCGGAAGTTCACCAGGAACTCCGCCGCCCGGCGCAAAGAGTCCAGCGTGGAGTGGTCGGTGCGGCCGAGCAGCCAGGCGAGCAGCATCGGGGCGGCGGTCTCGTCGAGCTGCACGCTGGTCCAGAACGGAGTGCCGTCCACGCGGGTGTTCTGCGGCAGGTGCCCGTCGGGGCGTTGCTGGACCCGCAGCATGTACTCGAGCGCGCGATCGGCCGCCGCTCGGTCTCCAGCGGCGAGCATCGCGGTGGCGACCTGGTACAGGTCCCGAGGCCACACCAGCGCGTAGGAGCCGAACTCCTTGGCCACCTTGCGATCGAAGCCGAAGGCCCATGGCATGGAGGGGGAGGCGATGAAGGCGCCGGGGTGGCGCTTGTCCTCGGTCGCAGCCAGTACCATCAGCGAGGTGGTGTAGAGGCGCTGGTCGCCACGGACGGCGGCGGGGGAACGGAGCCCTTGGAGGTAGTTCCGCCACCCGTCCGCATAGGACTTCGCAGTGGCGGAAAAACCTTGGCGCAGCGTGGATCGCGCAATGGCCAGTGCCTCGTTGCGGTGGGCACCGAAGCCGAGAGCAAGGGTGGCGTGTTGCCGGGCGAGCCCGTCGATGTTGAGCTGGCCGGTCTGCACGACGTTGCCGGGCCCGGCTTGGGAATAGCGCCAGTCCAGCGTGCCGTCTGCGGCGAGGTCGCTCCAGCCGTCGCTGGTGCCGAGATAGCCGTTAGATGTCGCGGTGAACCCAGGTTCGGCGACGAGCGCGCTGGCGGCAGACCCATCGGAGGCGACCAGGGCGTCGTCGACTGTCGCAGCGGTGTCGTCCTTGCCTTCCCTGGCCAGCGACGGGTCATAGTAGGTGAAGACCCGCAGCGGCCGGCCGCTCAGCGAGCGGAGTTCCACGTCGGCGACGACCGTGGCGCGCTGGGGGTCGGTGACGTAGGTGAGCGAGGCGCTCCAGCCCCTGCCTGTGGCGATCTGGCGGAGCGTGAGACTGCGCTCGTCGTACTGCTCGGTGCGGACCTCAACGTCCTGGAAGCGTTGTGGCACATCGGTTCCATCGCTGACAATCAATTGCAGTTCACGTACCGCGGGGGTGCTCAGGTCGGGGTAGAAGACCTCGGTCATGCCGGTGCGGCCGAGCGTGAACCACACCGGGCTGAGCTCTGACCGGGCGGTGCCCAAGCCCTGTTTGTCAGCAGAGGTGAACACTGCTTCGGAGCCCGGTGCGCCGGGATCCGAAGCAGTGCAGGCCGTTACGGGCACGGCGGGTGTCGCGCTGAGAGCGACGGCCAGCAGCGCGCGGCACCTTCGGGCCACGTTCACCGGCGTTGGCGCTCGACACGGAGCCAGCGGCAGCCGTACCGCTCGAGCTCAATGGTCACCGAACCGCCTTTTGCGACCCGTTCCGACCCGTCGGCCAGCACGTCGTTGAGCAGGCAGGAAGCGTCTAGGCCAGTCAGCGTCAACGCGGCCTTCGCCGGAACCGCGCCGAAGTTGTGCACCACAACAATGGTGCCCCCCTCGGTGTCGCAGCGGTGTGCGAGCACGGCGGTGTCGCCGGCGTCGAGTACGGCGTAGCGCCCCCAGGCCAGTTCGGGGCAGGCCCGATAGGACTTGATCAGCAACCGCATCCAGGAAAGCAGCGACCCCGGGTCACGCTCCTGGGCAGCAACGTTGACCTGGTCAGGCCCGAACTCGCCGTGCGGGATCGGACCGGGCAGCTCGGATTCTTCAGCGGTGGAGAACCCGCCGTTGCGGTCAGCTGACCATTGCATCGGCGTGCGCACCGCGAGCCGGCCCTCTGCTCGGAGATCCTCTCCCATACCGATCTCCTCCCCGTAGAACAGCACGGGTGTCCCGGGCAGAGAGAACAGCAGGCTATAGACCATCCGGATGTGGTTCTGGTCGCCGCGGAGCATCGTCGGCAGCCGCCTGCGCAGCCCGCGGTCGTAGAGCTGCATCTCCGGGTTCGGTCCGAACGCCTCGAACACCTCCTGCCGCTGCGTGCCGGTGAGCTTGTCCAGGGTCAGCTCGTCGTGATTGCGCACGAACGTCGCCCAGTGCGCGTCCTTGGGTGGCTCCGGCCGCTCGCGCAGTGCCTCGGCCAGCGGTTCGGCGTTGCCCCTTGCGAGCGACAGATACATCCGCTGCATGCCGATGAAGTCGAAGCACATCGTCAGTTCATCACGGTTGGTACCAAAGAAGGCCATAGTCTCCGGGAAGGGCAAATTGACCTCCCCCAGCAGCACGCCCTCACCGCTGCGCCGGCCAAGGAACGCCCGCAGGTCGGCGAGGTAGTCGTGCGGGTTCGGGAGCTGTCCCGCGTCGTCCTGCCCGGTGGTCTCCAGCAGGAACGGGACGGCGTCCACTCGGAATCCGGACAACCCAAGCTGCAGCCAGAAACCGATCGTCCGCGCGATCTCGTCCCGCACCTGCGGGTTCGCGACATTGAGATCGGGCTGGTGCTTGTAGAACCGGTGCAGGTAGTACTGACCGGCGACCCCGTCGTAGGTCCAGATACTGGTCTCCTGGTCCGGGAACACGATGCCCTGCGGGCCGTCTGCGGGCGGCTCATCCGCCCAGACGTACCAGTCGCGGTACGCCGAGTCAGGGCTGCTGCGGGCGCTCTGGAACCAAGGGTGCCGGTCGGAGGTGTGGTTGACAACGAGGTCGGCGATCACCCGTATGCCGCGGTCGCGCGCCGTTCGGACGAACTCGACGAAGTCGCCATGGCTGCCCAGCCGCGGGTCCACCCCATAAAAATCGGTGATGTCGTAGCCGTCGTCGCGGTCCGGCGACGGGTAGTACGGCATCAGCCACACGCAGGTCACGCCCAACCGCTCCAGGTGGTCGATGCGCTGGATCAGTCCGCGGAAGTCGCCATGGCCGTCCCCGTCGCTGTCCTGGTAGGTCTCGACATCGAGGCAGTAGACAACGGCGTTCTTCCACCACAGGTCGGACGTGCGGGTCAGCCTCATGACAGTTCCGGCAGGACACGGGTGCCGAACGCTTCGATAAATTCCTCCTGCTTCTGATCAACGTGGTGCAGGTAGATCTCGTCAAAGCCGAGCTCGGCGTACTCCTTGAGCCGGGCGGCATGCCTGCCGAGATCAGCCGAAATGTTCACCACCTCGGCCACCTTCTCCGGGAGGACATGCTTGGCGACCTCCCCCCTGCCGCTCACTCCACGGCGGAAAGTGGTCCGAGGACATCGCTGCGCCGAAACTGGCTTGCTCAGCGCGGGTCACTGCCTTAAGTAGTTCGGTCGGGTGGATCTTCTCATGGGACGCGTGCGAGCCATACACCGTCACGTCCGGAGTGTAAACCAGATCGCGGCGTGGTGACACATCGACGACGTCTGAAAGGAGTAATCACCTCCGCTCTTTACCACCCACGGCTGCCGAGGCCAGCACCAATGTAACAACCAGAGGCGTCCATCTTCGCGTGATTCGCCTGCTCCCACATGGCACTGTGCGTCAAGGCCAAGGGCACTCGCAACACGTGCCAAGATAGCGATACGAGTCCTCACCTGTCTTGGAGAACCGCAATCGGACCGTGCTGACAATCCAGTCCCGATCATGGAAACACGCGCTCGCGTCACCGGTCGATGTGGCGGCGCACCACAGCCCGCTGGAGCACCAGATCGGCGGCGGTGAGCCACGAACGCGACCCCAGCAGCACTCGCGGCAAGGCGCTGGAGATCGCATAGGGCGGGCTGGCCACAACCCGGAACGGGCGATGCGGCAACCTCAGCGACAGCGCGTCGGTCTGGATCACGGTGACTGGCGCGGTGGCGAAGCGTTCGCGGAACCGCTGTGCCCGAGCTGGATGCGGTTCCACGGCGAGCACCCGGACCCCGGCTCCGGCCAGCGGCATAGGCCGCGATAACCAAATTGTCCGGCAGATGGCACACGCCGCCATATCCGGTCCACGAGGACTCGAACGCCATCGTCTGGCGTGAACCTGTCGTAGGCCCTGCGAACCCCGATCTCATGCGCTGGCATGCGTGACCTCCGGCCTCACCGCCGTGTCGTCCGCATGATCGCACACAACCGCACCCTCATGCCGATGAGCGTGCCTTCGATCCCATGCGTAAGTTCGCGGTGTTTTGCATCGTCATCCGTGCGGGGCACGGGTGGAGCGCTCTCAGCCGGGGGCGGACCTGCTTGCCAGTCGTCATGGCCGGGGGCTCTGGTCATGCGGGTGTGACTTATCTTCGTGGACCGTCATCGGGTGGGGATCTGCGGAACACCTCTACCTGGCACCGGAGGTGACCCGCTGCGCTTGCCGGCGGGGGGCAACGACGCGCTGTCGATGGTGACTGATAGTCACAGCGGGCGGTGCTTTATCGTTCCCCAGCGGCGGGTTCGAGGCTGGGAGGGTGGATGGGAAAGGTCGGCACATGGGTGGCGTTGCTCACAAGCATGGTGGGGGCGGTGGTCAGTGCCGCTCCGGTGGCGAGCGCCGAGCCGCCGCTCACCCTGACCGGCTACGTGGCCTTGGGCGACTCGTATTCGTCCGGGTTCGGCACTGGCGTCTATGACGTGAGCAGCCTGAGGTGTTTCCGCAGCCCGCTGGGCTATCCGCCGCTGTGGGCCGGTGAACACCACCCGGCCAGTTTCCGGTTCGCGGCCTGCGCCGGGGCCATGACGGCCGACGTGCTCGCCACTCAGATTTCAGCGCTGCGGCCCAGCACCGGCCTGGTGACGATCACCATTGGCGGTAACGACGCGGGTTTCGGTCCCGTGATGCGGACCTGCACGCTCGCGCTGAGCGATCACGCCTGTTTCGAGGCGGTCGATGCCGCCGAATCCTTCACCCAGACCGTGGTGCGCGACCGGTTGGCCGGCGCCTACGCGGCGATCCGCGCCAATGCCCCCCACGCCCGTGTGATCGTGCTGGATTACCCGCGGCTGTTCGACCTCGCGCCGGGCTGCGCTGACCCGCTGGTACCGAACCTGGCCCGCCGCCGCAAGCTGAACGAGGGCGCCGACGTACTCGATGATGTTATCCACTCAGTGAGCCAGCGGCCCGGGTTCCGCTTCACCGAGGTGCGCGGCCGCTTCACCGGCCACGGGGTGTGCTCGGCCGAGCCCTGGATCAACGGCCCGAGCCTGCCCCCGCTCGCCGGGGCGTACCACCCCAACCAGATCGGCTACCGCGAGGGTTACCTACTGGCGCTTGATGCGCTCACCCAGCGTAGTATTGCGGCGGACTGAGGCATCA
>DASTBN010000758.1:0-9357 GCA_035712045.1 Pseudonocardiaceae bacterium | reverse complement strand
CGGCCGGCGAGGAGCAGGAACTCCCGCTGGCGGGCCGCCTCGCCGGCCGTCTCACCGGTGACCTCGGTGATCACCCAGGCTCGCCATCCGCCGATGAGCGGGCGCAGCCGCCCGCACACCCGGTATCCGCCGGGCTCGGCGACGAACGACTCACCCTGCTGGCAGAACTCGTTGCCAACCTCCAAATCCGGGAACCACTTCCGGGCGGTCGTGTTGAGCAACTGGATCCGGTCCGTGGCATCCTGCACGATCACCGCTTGATCCATGCTGTCAAGCAGCGCGAGCAGGCCCGGCACCACCTGATCGGCGACGTCCTTGCCGTCGGATGCCACGCCTGACTCCTTACCCCGGCACAACTGAGCGCCCTCGCGACGAGGGTATCCCGGTTGGCGGGCACCGCTGGAATTCGCGAGCGGGAGCCGATCGTGGCACGCTGCGGGCGTTGGCATTATGAGTCACGAATTCTGGGAGGCTCATCGTGAGCGGGCAGCCCGAGGAACGCCTCGATCCGGCCGCGCTGGAACGGCTGCTGCAGGCGCTGGAGGAGCTCCGCGACGGCAATTTCCGCCGCCGCCTGGTGACCACCGACACCAGCATCACCGGGCGGATCGCGACCGTGATCAACCAGATCGCGCATCGCAACCAGGCGCTGGTCGGTGAGCTCGTCCGGGTCCGGGAAACGGTCGGCCAGCAAGGCCTGACCGGGGAGCGGCTCGCCGATGACGGCGGCGGCGGGTGGGCGCTGGGCGCGGCGGCGATCAACGGCCTGATCGAGGACCTCACCCGGCCGACCACCGAGCTGGCCAGGGTGCTGACCGCGGTGTCGGAAGGGGATCTGTCCTCCCGGGTCTCCGACGAAATTCTGCGGGGAGATTTCGCCCGGCTGGGGCACACCGTGAACGGCCTGCTCGATCAGCTATCGCTGTTCGCCGCCGAGGTGACCCGGGTCGCCCGGGAGGTCGGCACCGAGGGACAGCTCGGCGGCCAGGCGCATGTTCCCGACGTCACTGGCACGTGGCGGGACCTCACCGATTCGGTGAACGTGATGGCCGGCAACCTCACCGCGCAGGTCCGTGACATCGCCCAGGTGGCCACTGCGGTGGCCCGCGGCGACCTGTCCCGCAAGATCACCGTTGAGGTGTCCGGGGAGTTGCTGGAGCTCAAGGACACCCTCAACACCATGGTCGACCAGCTCTCCGCGTTCGCCGACGAGGTCACCCGGGTAGCCCGCGAGGTCGGCAGCGAGGGCCGGCTGGGTGGTCAGGCGCAGGTGCCCGGTGTCGCGGGCACTTGGCGGGACCTCACCGACTCGGTCAACGTGATGGCCGGCAACCTCACCGACCAGGTGCGCAGCATCGCCACGGTGGCCACCGCGGTGGCTCAGGGCGATCTCACCCGCAAGATCACCGTGGATGCCCGCGGCGAGATCCTGGAACTCAAAGACACCCTCAACACCATGGTCGACCAGCTCTCCGCGTTCGCCGACGAGGTCACCCGGGTGGCCCATGAGGTCGGCAGCGAGGGCATGCTCGGCAACCAGGCGCGGGTGCGCGGGGTCGCCGGGACCTGGAAGGAGCTCACCGACAACGTCAACGGCATGGCGGACAACCTGACCAGCCAGGTCCGCAGCATCGCCACGGTGGCCACCGCAGTGGCCGCCGGTGACCTGTCGAAGAAGGTGACCGTCGATGCCCGTGGCGAGGTGGCCGGGCTCGCCGAGACGATCAACCGGATGGTCGACACCCTGTCCGCGTTCGCCGACGAGGTCACCCGGGTGGCCCGCGAGGTCGGCACCGAGGGCACCCTAGGCGGCCAGGCCCAGGTACCCAACGCCGCAGGGATCTGGAAAGACCTCACCGTCAACGTCAACGGCATGGCGCACAACCTGACCAGCCAGGTCCGCAACATCGCCCAGGTGACCACCGCCGTGGCCCGGGGGGATCTCTCCCGCAAGATCGACGTGGATGCCCGGGGGGAGATCCTGGAGCTCAAGACCACCATCAACACCATGGTGGACCGACTGTCCGAGTTCGCCTCCGAGGTCACCCGGGTGGCCCGGGAAGTCGGCACCGAGGGCAAGCTCGGCGGGCAGGCCGAGGTGATTGGGGTGTCCGGCACCTGGCAGCGGCTCACCGAGAACGTCAACGTCCTCGCGGGCAACCTCACCACCCAGGTGCGCTCGATCGCCACGGTAATCACCTCAGTAACCGCGGGGGATCTGACCCCGCAGATCACCCTGAAGGCCTCCGGCGAGCTCGCCGAACTCGCCGACAACATCAACAAGATGATCGCCACCTTGCGCGAGACCACCCGGACCAACCAGGAGCAGGACTGGCTCAAGACCAACCTCGCCCGGCTCTCCGCTCTCCTCCAGGGCCACCGCGATCTGGCCACCGTCGCCTCGCTGGTGCTCAGCGAGCTCGCCCCGCTGGTCCGCGCCCAGCAGGGAGCGTTCTTCCTGGTCCGCGAGCAGCCCGATGGGCAGCCGGTGGTGGAGTTCACGGCCGGTTATGGCATCGGGAAACCCGCGGCGATCCGCCGTTTCGCCCTCGGCGAGTCGCTGGTGGGGCAGGCGGCGCTGGACAAGCGGACGATCCTGGTCACCGACGCGCCGCCGGATTACACCTCGATCAGCTCCGGCCTGGGCAGCGCCGCCCCGGCGAACCTGCTCGTGCTGCCGCTGCTGTTCGAGGACAAGGCGCTGGGGGTGATCGAGCTGGCCTCGGTCAACCAGTTCACCACCGTGCACCGCGACCTGCTGGAACGGCTCCGCGAAGCGATCGGCATGAACGTCAACACGATCCTGGCCAACTCCCGCACCGAGACGCTGCTGGCCGAGTCGCAGCGGCTGACCCAGGAGCTGACCCTGGGCTCGCAGCAGCTGCAGAACCAGCGGGCCGAACTGCAGAAATCCAACACCGAGCTGGCCGAGAAAGCCGCGCTGCTGGCGAAGCAGAACCGCGCCATCGAGATCAAGAACGCCGAGATCGAGCTGGCCCGCCAGGAGCTGGAGGAGCGCGCTGCGGCGCTGGCCGCCGCGTCCCGCTACAAGTCCGACTTCATGGCCAACATGTCTCATGAGCTGCGCACCCCGCTCAACAGCGCGCTGGTCCTGGCCAAGCTGCTCGCCGACAACCTGGACGGCAACCTGAGCGATAAGCAGGTCGAGTTCGCCAGGACGATCCACTCGGCTGGCAGTGATCTGCTGCAGCTGATCAACGACATCCTCGATCTGGCTAAGGTCGAAGCCGGCCGGATGGAGCCCGCACTGTCCAACGTCGCGATGACCGCGGTGGTGTCCTACGTCAAAAGCCTGTGCGAGCCCCTGGCAGCTGACAAGGCACTGCATTTCACCGTGCGCCTCGATCCGGCGCTGCCGGAGTTCTTCCGCACCGACGAGCAGCGCCTGCAGCAAGTGCTGCGCAACCTGCTCTCCAACGCACTGAAGTTCACCGACGAGGGCAGGGTGAGCCTGCGGATCCGCCCGGCACCGGCGGGGGAGGTGGACAGCGAGGCGCTGCGGGCCGCGCCGTCCCGGGTGGCGTTCGAGGTGGAGGACACCGGCATCGGGATCCCCGCCGACAAGCTAGAGGTGATCTTCGAAGCGTTCCAGCAGGCTGATGGCACCACCAGCCGGCGCTACGGCGGCACCGGACTGGGCCTCTCGATCAGCCGACAGCTGACCGACCTGCTCGGCGGCGAGCTGACCGTCCGCAGCGAACCCGGGGTAGGCAGTGTCTTCACCCTCTACCTGCCCGAGCTCACCGAGGTGGTGGCGGTTCCGATCGCCCCGGCCCCTGCTGGTGCCACCCCGGACACCACGGCCGACGCGCTCACCCCGCTGGAGCTGGTGCCGACGGCCCGGTCGGTGCCACCGCTGCGTTCAGAACCCGCCGAAGTACCGTCGCGCTTCCACGGCGAGAAAATCCTGATCGTCGACGACGACCTGCGTAACGTCTTCGCGCTGAGCAGCCTGCTGGAGGCGCACGGCTTGCAGGTCGTCTTCGCCGACAACGGGGTGGCCGGCGTCCGCGCCCTGGAACGCCATGATGAGATCGCGCTGGTCCTGATGGACGTCATGATGCCCGAGCTTGACGGCAACGCGACCATCGCCTCGATCCGCGGTCTGAGCCGCTACACCGACCTGCCCATCATCGCGGTCACCGCCAAAGCGATGAAGGAGGATCGCGCGAAGAGCCTGGCCTCCGGCGCGAACGACTACGTCACCAAACCCGTCGATACCGACCTGCTCCTGCGCCTGATCAGCGACTATCTCTACACCCATCCAGACCCCGCCCCGACCAGCGAACCCGCCGCTTCCCACCCCTAAACCGGTCCCACCTCGACCACCCCACCTTGAGACCCGATATGTCCCCATAACGGGGGTGAGCGGCTGCCTCAGAATCCCGATATGTCCCCATGTCGGGGTACCAGGGTGCCCGCCGAGCCCGTTATGGGGACATATCGGGGGCAGCGGCCAGGAACCGGGAGCCAGGCATGTCGCTGGACCGGTGGGGTGATGACCAGCTTGGGATCGTTATCAAGTCCTGCTTGCCGAGCCGGGACCGCGGCGCACCCAGCTGGAGATCGACGCCGGTCTGATCCAACACCGTGCCCACCGGGATCGGGGTATCCTTCTGATCCCGCCATCGCTCACCAGGTGGCCGGACCATCCCGCTGACCGTGCGGTCCCGCTCTTCGCGATGGGTGGAACCGGCTGGGCACGGGAACTTCGTTGGTCGGATGTGGACTCGGGATAATGCGGTCGGGTGGCGCTGATCACCGTGTCGGCATTGCCGCCAGAGCGCGGAGTTCGATCCGCTGGCCGCTCGGGGTGAGGGTGAACTGCCATGTGTCAACGGCTGGCTCACCGGCCTCGGTCCACCATCGATAGGCGGTTTCCACCTCGTCCCAGAGCTTGCGTTGCCCGCTTTGGCGTACCTCGTAGGGTGCCTCGGTAGTGATCCGCAGGGTCGCCCAGGAGCCGCTCCACTGATCCACCAGGTACAGGGTGCCGGTGTTCGTGCTGCCGGGGTGGTAGAGCTTCTCGCATCTGGGCACGCGCAGCCCAATGGCGGTGGCCGCGTGGGCGTCGCCTGCGACGTGCCACGGGTGCAGCGCGGTGCTGGACACGGCCGCCGTGTCCTCGTCTCGCACGATCCGGCCGGTGATGTAGCGGGGGATGCGCTGGGCGCGCAGCCACATGAACGAGGCCGGGCCCACGATGCGCCCCGTCGCGGTGGCATCCCCGTGCACGGTCAGCGCCAGCAGGCCACCGGGATAGTAGGCGCTACCCCACGGGGTGAGCACCAGCCCCCCAGGGCGGGTTTGCGCCACCCAGGCATGCGGCACCGTGGCAACGGCCACGGTGGAGATCACCCGGTCATAAGGCGCACGCGGCACATAGCCCCGCGCGCCATCCGCCGTCACTACGGTCACGCTGCTAAACCCCGTGGCGGCCAATGCCTGACGGGCCTGTTCGGCCACGACCGGATCTATCTCCACACTCACGACGTTGTCGGCACCGAGCCGGTGGGCCAGCAGCGCCGCGTTGTACCCGGTGCCGGTGCCGATCTCCAGCACCCCCATCCCTCGCTTGACCTGAAGCGCGGTGAGCATCTCCGCCACCACACCCGGCATCGACGCCGAAGACGTGACCTCGAACCCACACCCCCCTCACCGGCTGGATGACCATCGTCCACCTGGGTATTCACCGGCGCGTCGGCGTAAGCCCGCTCCAGCCAGCCCTGCGGGTCGTCGCCACGGCGCAGCGGCACCAGATCGCAGTGGCTGCCCGCTTCGCGATCATGGTGCCACACCAGTTCCGGGATGAACTCATGCCGGGGCACCTCAGTGAACGCGGCCCGCCACCGCTCATCCAGCTCACCCCCGCGAGCCAGACCCTCCACCATAAGCTGGCGCAGCGCGCTGGCGTCGGCCACTACTTTTTGCCGCCCTTGTCAGGAGAGTCCGGCTTGCTGTGCTTGCCGGGAGGCGGCGGGGGAGGCAGCGGATGCCCGGGCGGAGGCGGACCATCGCTCGACGGGTCCGGCAGCGGCGGCCGCTTGTCGTGAGTGCCCATGTCACACACCGTGCCGTACCGGCAACGCCCCGCGCAACGATACGCCGGATATCGGACCGCTTGCTGGGGGCGTGGAATGCCTGGGTTACAGACAACTTAGGGTCAGGCGATAGCGTGCATCCGGCTGGCCAGCGCGGACAGGCCTGGCATGGCCGCTTGCTCTGGGACGGCCATCAGGTCGGTGACCAGGCGGCGGACGGCGTTGCGGGTGCGGACCTCGCCGGGCGCGGCGCGCTCGGCGGCGAGCGGGGTCCGGTACGCCTGGCCGGGTTTGTCCCACTGCGCCCACGCCTGCGCGACATCGACGAGCAGACGGACGCGGCGCTCGGTGGTGGGGACCGAGGCCAGCGGCAGGCTGCGGGCGTGTGCGAGCGCGGCACCGGCGTCGCCTAGCACGCAGGCGGCCGCAGCGTCGCCGGGGCAGCAGGTAGTGCACCTTTTCCAGCGTGACCGCCGGGATGTCCCACACCTGCGCCCAGCTCATCCCCGCATCCGCGGCATCCCGAGATCCTCGCCGCAGCCGCCGCCGCAACCCGGCGTTCTCCGCTCCAACGTCGCCACCCGAGCCGCCAACTCCGCTACCAGCGCGGCAAGCTCCTGGTCCGAAGACTCAGGCGGCTCGGGCGCGGACACAATCCAGATGATCGACGATCAAGACCTGACAACGAGCCCGACACGCCGACGCCGCCCAACAAGATCGAATCACCTGCGACGGCCCAGCTCAACAGGACCCCTGAATGGACACCTCGTACACGCAGTGCCGGTTGGAACCGGTCTTGATTCCTTTTTGCTCGTCCTGATCTTTGGTAGCGTGTTTCTGGGCTCAGCTTCCTCGGTGCGCGAGCTGGTCAAGGAACGCGCTCTACCAGCGGGAACACGCGATCGGGCTGTCGCTATGGGCCTACCTCGGCTCCAAGCTGATCACGCTTAGCGTGATCACTGGGCTTGAGGCGGTGGTGTTCGCCCTGTTGGGCATGCTCGATCGCGGCGGCTTGGACAAATCCGCAGTGCTGGGTTCAGGTCAGGCCGAGATCGTCACCGCTGCCGACACCGCACTGTGGCGGCGCGACCAGCTCATCTGGGTCACCGATGCCGGTGTGCCCGCCGGGCTCGCGTTCGCGTTGGTGATGATTACCGGCTGGTTGTTGCGGCGGTTTGACCCCAGCGGGGGCACGTGCGAGGGGGTGAGCGTCCTGGCCTAGGGCGTAGCGGGTCCGCGAGGTCCGTGGGATGGTGTGGGGTATCGCGTCGGCCGTGTGGGAGTCGGTATTGGAAGCGGAGTTGTTTGGCCCGTATCGGTTGGATGAGTTGATCGGTCGGGGCGGGATGGGGGAGGTCTTCCGGGCGTTTGATACCAAGCGGGATCGGGCGGTGGCGCTGAAGCTGTTGCCTGCGGCGTTGAGCGCTGATGTGGAATTCGTGGCTCGGTTTCGCCGGGAGGCGGCCCTCGCGGCTCGGTTGCAGGCACCGCATGTCGTGCCGATTCATGATTACGGGGATATCGATGGCCGGTTGTTCATCGACATGCGTCTGGTCAGTGGTACTGATCTGGGCAGGCTGCTCGCTGGTGGGCCGTTGGAGCCCGCGCGGGCGGTGAGCATCGTCGCTCAGGTGGCCAGCGCGCTGGACGACGCGCATGCCGAGGGGTTGGCGCATCGTGATGTCAAACCGTCTAATGTGCTCCTGACCGGTAATGATTTCGCTTATCTGGCGGATTTCGGGGTCGTCCGGGAAGTATCCGGCGGACCCGCGCTCACGCGCACCGGGGCCATGGTGGGCACGCTGGCCTACATGGCCCCAGAGCGTTTCGAGGGCCAGTCTGGTGATCGCCTCGCCGACATTTACGCGCTGAGCTGTGTGCTGTATGAGACGCTGACCGGGCGCCCGCCGTTTGGTGGGCAGAGCCCGCCAGCGCTGATGTACGCCCACCTCCACCGAATTCCCCCGCTGGCATCGACACAGCAGCGCGGGGTGCCCGCCGCGCTGGATGAGGTCATCACCCGCGGCATGGCCAAAGACCCCCGCCAGCGTTTCGCCACCGCCGGCCAACTCGCCGACGCCGCCAGCGCCGCGCTGCGCGGCCCAGTCCGTACTGCCCCCGGCAACGACAGGCCGACCAACGCGAGCACCCTCGAGCGCGCACCAGCTATCCCCGACACGACACCAGACCCGGCAAGAGGCACCAGGCACCAGCAACAGCCCACACCACCCGCAGCGCCGACCAAGCCACTCACCACACCGCCACCCAAGCCGCAGCCCCTGCCACCGCCCACAGCACTGCTCACACCACCCACGCCACAGCCCAAGCCACCACCTGAACCCCAGCCCACGCCACCACCCAAGCCACAGTTCACGCCACCGTTCAAGCCACAGCCCGCACCCAAGCCATCGCCCACGCACAAACCACAGTCCACGCCGCCCACACCGCAGCCCCCGGCACCGCTCAAGCCACCACCCGAACCACTGCCCACAGCATTACCCAAGCCACCGCCATCAACTCGGAAGAGCAGCCGGAGATCGGCGCTCGCCGTGCCAGCCACCTTCCTGGTCCTGCTCGCCGCCGTCGCAGCGATCGTCTTCTTTGTCAAGCCAGGGAGACACGATGGTGACGAACAGTCCGAACCTATTCCACCCAGTACTCGACCATCCACGGCTGGGTTAGAGCGTTACTACGGTCAGAGCTTGTCCTGGGGCGGCTGCTCATCGTTCGACCACACTCCGGATGACGAGAAGGTCTACACCGACCCCAGCCTGGAATGCGCACGCCTCACGGTGCCGCTGGATTACACGAAACCGAACGGCCGGAAAATCGAGGTGGGCTTACTCCGGCGGCACGCGTCGAACCCGGCAAACCGCATCGGCTCGTTGGTGATCAACCCGGGTGGCCCCGGCGTGTCCGGCATGAGCTTCGCAGCCAATCTCGCTCTCAACACCAAGGTTAGTCGCGTGAGAATCACGGATAATCGCGTGAGTGAGCGTTTTGACCTGGTGGGTTTCGACCCTCGGGGTGTCGGCTCCAGTGAACCCAAGATTGTCTGCCGCACCCCGGCGGAATGGGATGCCGAACGTCCGATGAATCTCGGCGTCGACACCTCCCCCGCTGGGGTCGCGAAGACGGAAGATCAGGAAAAAGCTGACAACAATGGATGTGTCACTCGTACTGGCAAAGATGTACTCGCCAATATCGGCACTCGTGACGTGGCCCGTGACCTGGACATCATGCTATCCGCGCTTGGGGATAAGAAGCTGACGTACCTCGGGTTCGGCTATGGCAC
>DASTBN010000757.1:0-5677 GCA_035712045.1 Pseudonocardiaceae bacterium | reverse complement strand
TTCACCCGGCAAGCCGGTCGCCGTCCGTTGGGCGCATCAGGCACACGCGGTCAAGCTCAGCGTCGACGTCGCGCACCTCGCGCTCATCCGGAGGTGTCTCGGCGCGCCATGACGCCAGTATTTCAGCCAGGGTCTCCCGCTGCTGATAGTCCCGCAGGGCTGCGGCTACGTACGCGCTGACCGACCCCTCGCCGCCAGCGGCCTCTTTTACCGCGTCGGCCAGCTCGTCCGGGAGGCTCACCGTGATCCGCTTCATAAAATCATCATGCTCGGTCCGGGGGACTAGCGGTGCGCATCGGCCAGACACCGTCGGCTGATCAGCTCCGGCTCCGATAATGAACTCCTCGCGGGCGTCATGCAGCATACCGATGAGCACATCATCCAGCAGCACCGGCACCAGCCGCTGCACACCGGCCGCCACCCCCAGTATGACGGCTGCGGTACCCGAGCCGCCGGAAACAACGGTGGCGTCGAGTCAGTTCACGGCACGCGTCATTCGGTGTCGGGGTCAACTGGGCTTTCGATCTTGGGGTGTAGCGGGCAGCCATCTTTGATGATCATCTGTACCGCATCGCCGCCCCAGCGGCCGCGGCCGTAGTTGTTGCGCTCGGGGTCGCAGAGGCAGCCGGCCTCGACAGCCTGGGGTGAGCCCGGGGGGTACTGAAGGGCGCCATCGACAAGGGCCAGCTTGACGAACTTGCCGTCCGAGGAGGGCAGCAGCAGGAACTCCTGGCCCTCGGGTGAGGTCATCATCGTCATGCGCTCCCACCCCCCGCGAGTGTCGACTCCTCGCAGGTCAGCGGCCCACTTCTCGACGAGATCGTCGATCTGTGAGGTCACTGGCATGGTCTTCGAGCTGCTCTTGTCGCGGTGCGGATGCCCCTGCACGATGGCGCAGCCGCCAGCGAGCGCCCCGGTCTTCTGGTTGTAGGTCCACATGGTGTCGACCTCAATGGAGGAGGTCATCAACCCGGGCTCATCCTGGTTGCAGATGTGCACCTGAACCTCGCTGTCCATCCCGTCCGGCAGCCGATCAGCCATTTCCTTCAGCTTCTCGATCACCTCGCGGATGTTCACCGCAGCCTCCCCTGGAGCGTCGCCGCCATCGCGCCCTGCCCGTAAGCCCTGTCGTAGATGCTGTCGTAGATGCTACGGAGGTGAGGCGGCGAAACGGTGAACCCGGCTGCCGGAACGTTAGCCTGAGGTTCGTGTCGCTTTCGCTGACCGGGATCAACCGGTACCCGATCAAGTCATGCCGGGGTCACGCGGTCGGGCACGCCGTGGTCGAGCCGTGGGGCCTGGCGGGTGACCGGCGCTGGATGCTGGTTGACGACGACGGCGTCGCGGTGACCGCGCGGGAGTATCCGCGGCTGGTGCTGGTCGCCCCGGAATTCGGCTCCGAATTCGGCTCCGGATTCGGCTCCGGCGGGCTGCTGGTGCGGGCGCCGGAGATGGACCCGCTGCTGGTGCGCACCCCGGAGCGGGTCACGCGATGCGATGTGCGGGTGTGGGCCAGTGAGGTGGCGGCGTCACCCGCTGCGCCGGAGGCGCACGCCTGGTTCAGCAAGGTGGCCGGCATCCCGGTCCGGCTGGTTTACCTCGACGATCCCGCCCAGCGCCAACCGAACCAGCGGTATGCCCGTCCGGCGGACCGGGTGTCCCTCGCCGATGGTTACCCGCTGCTGCTGGCCACCGAGGAGTCCCTGGCGGCGCTGAACGAACTCATCGCCGGGGGGCCGCGCGCCCAGGAGGGGCCGTTGCCGATGGCCCGGTTCCGGCCCAACCTGGTCGTGGCGGGTGCCCCGGCGTGGGCTGAGGACGGCTGGCGGGTGCTGCGCATCGGCGGCGCGCGCTTCCGGGTGGCCAAGGCCTCCGACCGTTGCGTGCTCACCACGATCGACCCCGGCACGGCGGCGAAGGGCAAGGAACCGATCGCGACGCTGGCCCGGCACCGGCGCTGGGACGGCAAAGTCTGGTTCGCGGTCAACCTCATCCCGGATTCCCCGGGCGCGGTCGTGCGCGTCGGTGACGAGGTCGAGATCGTCGAGCGGGTTCCGGCCACTGAGCCGCTGCGATAGAACCGCAGCGAACCGCTACTCAGCGAACCGCTACTCAGCTGATCAGCTGGTCGAACTGGGCCGAGCCGGCCGGGCTGAGCACCTCGATGACCTTGCCGTTCACCAGCACGGTGGGGGTGCCGAACGAGGGCCCGCTGGGACCCTGCCGCACCAGCGCCGGGTCGCTCCCCGCCGCGGACAGCTGGGCCTTCACCGCAGCGTCATAAGTCCCGGAGCGCGCGCACGACTCGAAGCCGCCTTTCGCGCCGAGCGCGCCGCCCAAGGTGACCAGCTGGTCAACGGTGTAACCGGCGGCGCCCTCAGCGGGCTGCTTGGCATACAGGCTGGCGTGGTAACTGGGAAACACCCCGGCCTTCGCCGCGCACAGGCCGACGCTGGCTGCTTGGAGCGAATAGCCGGGCGGGTTAGACCGCTCCTGGAGCAGGTTGAGCATGTGGTAGCGGACGATGATCCGCCCGGCGGTAAGCGCCTGCTGGATCTTCGTGGCGTGCTGGGACTCGAACTCCCCGCACACCGGGCACAAGAAATCCTCGTAAGCGTCAACGGTGATCGAAGCGCCCGGTGCCCCGGCGACCACAACGCCCTCGCGCACGTCCACCGGGTAGCCCGCAGCGACCCGCACCGGCGGGATCGGCTGCGCTGAGTGCTGGCTGCGGCTGGCCAGTACCCCTATGGCGACCACGACGGCGAGTACCACGATGACCGCGATTCCAGCGTACATCCCAGCGTGCCCGCTGCCGGAGCCGCGCGCGGCGCTCACCGCCCGGGATCCGGCCTGCTTCGCCTTCGCCGGGGTGCGCTTGACGCGCTGGGAACGACTCACCTGGAGGCCTCCGGTATCTCGCGTGCGTCCACTGCCATCCGCGCGCGCCTCGTCAGCGCCCGGTCCACACCAAGGTAGCTGCCCGGCCGGACCAGCAGCCAACCGGCGAGCAGCACGAACCCGGTGTCCCGTGCCAGCTCCTGGCCGTAGGCGGTCTGGTCGGCGGGCACCTGCCCGCCACCGCCGAAGCAGCCGCAGTCGATCGTCAGCCCGCGGGCCCAGGCCTGGGCCACCCCGGCGATGAAGATCAGCAGGAGCAGCCCCGAGAGCGCGGCCCCCAGCCGGGTGCCCACGCCAGCCAGCAGCACCAGCCCCAGCCCGATCTCGGCGAAGGGGAGCACCATCGCCACTGGCGACACCAGCCCCGCAGGCAGCGCCCGGTACGCCTGCACCGCCAGGTAGGTCTGGGCCGGGTCGGCGGCCTTGATGCTCCCAGACACCAGCCACACCGCGGCGAGCCCGAGACGAACCACGGTGCCCACCACATCGAGCGTACGCGCGGACATCCCTGCCATCACACCATCCCGCTCGTGTTCGAGTCCCGCGAGCCCCTGGAGGCCTGCCGCGACGCCCTGCCACCCGTGGGAAGATGCTGTCATGATCGCCGGATTGCTGCTGGCGGCGGGAGCCGGGCGGCGTTACGGCATGCCCAAGGCCCTGGTGGACGGTGGCGCCTGGCTGCGCCGTTCGGTGAGCACGCTGACCGGCGGCGGTTGTGATCCCGTGCTCGTCGTCGTGGGTGCCCGGGCTGATGAGGTGATCCCGCTGGTACCGGAGGGTGTGAGCACCGTGCTCGCCGGGGACTGGGCGGAGGGCATGGGCGCCTCGTTGCGGGCCGGCCTGGCCGAGCTCATCAGCTCAGCCTCACCGCGGGTAGAGGCCGCGCTGGTGCATCTGGTCGATCTGCCGGACGTGGGCGCCTCCGTGGTCCGCAGGCTCCTCACGCTGGCGGGTCCCTCGGTGGTGGCCCGGGCCGGGTTCGAGAGCCAGCCCGGTCATCCGGTGCTGCTCGGCCGGACGCATTGGGCCAGCATCGTCTCCGCGGCCCAGGGCGACCGGGGCGCCCGGGACTGGCTGGCGGGCCGGTCTGACCTGGTTGTGGTCGATTGCTCCGACCTGGCCAGTGGCATCGATGTGGACCGCCCGGTGCCCTGAACCCCGGCGCCGTAAACCATCGGTGCTTCGGGTGAACCCGCGCGGCGGTTTCGTCGAATAACCTCCAATAGGAAGAGACGGCACGGCCTAGCGAGACTCAACGGGGAGGTCCGCGATGCGTGAGGTACTCGACGAACTGGTGGAGCAATGGCGCCAGGGCAAGTCCACCGCGGTCGGCACCGTAGTTTCCACCTACCGATCCGCGCCCCGCCCAGCCGGCGCTTCCATGCTGGTGACCTCCGATGAGCGGGCGGTCGGCAGCGTCTCCGGCGGGTGCGTCGAAGGCGCTGTGTTCGAGCTGGGGCAGCAGGTGCTCGCCGATAACACCCCGGTCCTCCAGCGTTACGGCGTCTCCGACGACGACGCCTTCACCGTCGGCCTGACCTGCGGCGGCATCATCGACGTGTTCGTCGAAAAGGTCGACCCGGTCAGCTTCCCCGAGCTGGCCGACGTCGCCGATTCGGTCGCCAGGAAAGAAGGGGTCGCGGTGGCCACCGTCGTCGCCCACCCCGACCCCGCGCGAGTCGGGATGCGCATGGTGGTCTGGCCAGACCGCCACACCGGGACTATGGGCTCCGCCGAGGCCGACGAGGCGATCCTCGAAGATGTCCGCGGCTCCCTGGCCGCCGGCCGTGTCGCCACCCTGCAGTACGGCCCCGAGGGCCAGCGCCGCGGCGAGGGCATGAACGTGTTCGTCAACTCCCTTGACCCCCCGCCCCGGATGCTGGTGTTCGGCGCGATCGACTTCGCCGCCGCGATGGCCCGGATGGGGGTATTTCTCGGCTACCACGTGACGGTCTGCGACGCCCGCCCCGTGTTCGCCACCAAGAGCCGCTTCCCCGACGCCCACGAGGTCGTCGTGAGCTGGCCGCACCGCTACCTCAAGGCCGAAGCCGAAGCCGGCCGCATCGACCAGCGCACCGTCATCACGGTCCTCACCCACGACCCGAAATTCGACGTCCCGGTCATCATCGAGGCCCTGAAACTGGATCTCGCCTATCTGGGCGCGATGGGCTCCCGTAAGACCCACAAGAAGCGAGAGGAACGGCTGCGGGAAGCGGGCGTCACCGACGAGCAGATGAAAAAGATCGCCTCTCCCATCGGCCTGGATCTGGGGGCTCGCACCCCCGAGGAGACCGCCGTCTCCATCGCCGCCGAAGTCATCTCCCTGCGCTGGGGCGGCGGTGCCACCCGGCTAGCCCACCTGGAGGGCCCCATCCACGGCGCCAACCCCATCGCCGAGCCCGAGCCCGTCAAGGCCTAGCCACCGCGTTCTGGGTTACCTCGTTCGGGGGTCGGCTGCTCCTCACGGGTGGGGCTAGTTACTGCCGATAATCAGTCAAACGGTATTAGTTATTTCGATGCATTTGGCAACCAATTCTCCGTTACGGATCGTGTGATTGACTGGTGCGTAGCGTCGCGGAAACCTCAAAAACCGGTGACTCTATTGCAATTCCTCGGTGACAAAGATATTTTATGGTGGTCGATGTCGTAGTTGAAGCCCGGTGATCACCTCGCACCGTGCGAGTGGGAGGGCTGACGAGATCTGGGATCGATGGGTGGGGCGATCCGAGTCGGAGGCGTTATGCGATTAATCCACCCACCGTTACCTACGCCCGTC
>DASTBN010000756.1:0-3006 GCA_035712045.1 Pseudonocardiaceae bacterium | reverse complement strand
CCAGAGGGTGAGACCGTCGCGGACTACGTGTCCAGCGCCAGGACGCTGGCTGACGTCGCGGACTACGTCGTGGTCAACGTCAGCTCCCCGAACACCCCGGGGTTGCGGGACCTGCAAGCTGTCGAGCACCTCCGGCCGCTGCTGATGAGCGTTCGCGTGGCGCTGGATGAGGCCAGCCCACGACGGGTACCGCTGCTGGTCAAGATCGCGCCGGACCTCGCTGACGAGGACATCGACGCGGTAACCGACCTCGCGCTGGAGCTCCGGCGGGACGGGATCCTGGATGGGATCATCGCCACCAACACCACGATCTCCCGGGATGGCCTGGCCACCGGCCCCGCGCGGCTCAGGGAGATCGGCCCCGGTGGTGTGTCCGGTGCCCCGCTGAAACAGCGCTCCCTCGCGGTGCTGCGCCGGCTGCGCGGGAGAGTCGGGGATCAGCTGGTGCTGGTCGCCGCGGGCGGGATCGAGACCGCCGACGACGCCTGGGAACGAATCCGGGCCGGTGCGACGCTCGTGCAGGCGTACACCGGTTTCATCTATGGCGGCCCGCTGTGGCCCCGCCGCGTCCACCAGGGTTTGGCCCGCCGCGCTCGCCAGGCTGGCCGCACCTCGATCACCGAAGCCACCGGAAGCTCGCCCCAGGACGACAACGACGACGGGTAGGGCGGGTCATCCAGGGTCAATGGCCTTCACCTGGGTGACCACGTCCTCCAGGGTCTGCGGGAGCAGCCCGTCCGGCTGCGAGTACACCAGCATACCTTTCCGGTACGCCATGATGGTGGGGCGTCTGCTGATGTTGGCAGCGGCCGCCAAGCCCTGCTCGGCGTCGACATCGACCGTGCCGTAGACGACGTCGGGGTGCTCGTCCGAGGATGCCTCGAACGTCGGCGTGAACTTGCGGCAGGCGCTGGACGATGAGTCACAGAAACAGACGAAAACCACATCGTTGCCGGTGACTACCTCATCGAAGTTCGCTTCAGTCAAGGTCTGGATGGCCATGGCATTCCTTCACGTCGTTGTGCCGACACACCACTGTGCCACCAGCCAGGAGCGCCGGTGGGCTCGGTTACCCTTCGCGGGATGGTGGCCGGGAAGCTTCAGGGTGACGATGCGCCCCGGCCCGGGACCCCACCGGGTAGCGCAGGGCTGAACGCGGCCGAGATCCGGCAGCTGGGCACGGTGCGCCGGTTCGGCACCACCGGGGCGCTGCTCATGGGGCTCGGCTCACTGGGCGCCGGGACGGCCCCGGTGCTGGGCAACCCGGTGGTTGGCCTGCCGGTGCTGGGCCTGTTCAACCGGATGCCCACCGCGTCGCTGGCGGTGGCCTACACCGGCATCGCCATGGTGGTGCTGGCCTGGCTGTGGCTCGGCGCGCTGGCCGCACCCGGGCGGGCCCGGCTGATCTCACGCGCCCAGCTGGACCGCGCGATGCTGCTGTGGGCACTGCCGCTGCTGGCCGCGCCGCCGATGTTCAGCCGGGATGTGTACAGCTACCTGGCGCAGAGCGCAATGGTCAATCGCGGGCTGGATCCCTATGTGCTCGGCCCGGCTGACGCGCTGGGCGTGGACCATCCGCTGGTCCGGGGCATCCCGACGATCTGGCGCAACACCCCGGCGCCCTATGGCCCGTTGTTCCTCAGCCTGGGCCGGCCGCTCGACTGGATCGCCGGGGACGACGTGGTGCTCGGGGTGTTGCTGCACCGCACCCTGGCCGTGGCCGGCCTGGTGATGATCGTCTGGGCGCTGCCCCGGCTGGCCAGCCGCGCGGGCGTCTCCCCGGTGTTCGCGTTGTGGCTCGGCGTGGCCAACCCGCTGGTGTTGTTCCACCTGGTCAGCGGGGTGCACAACGAGGCCCTCATGCTCGGTTTGATGCTGCTCGGCCTGGAACTGATCCTGCGCAGCCCGGCACTGGGACCGGCGCTGCTCGGTGGCAGCGCCCTCATCGCGGCCGCCGCGCAAGTGAAGGTCCCCGCCGCGCTGGCGCTGGGTTTCGTCGTGGTGTGGAGCGCCCGGCATCGCGGCGGCAGGCTGCGCGACCTGGCGTGGGTATCGGCGGTGATGGGGGGGGCCGTGCTGGCCACCACGGTGGCGATCGGGCTGGGCACCGGCATGGGCTTCGGCTGGGTGGGTGCCCTGGGCACACCGAATGTGGTGCGCAGCTGGATGTCCGTGGTGACCGAGCTGGGCCTGCTGGCCGGATGGATCGGCACCCTGCTGGGATTGGGTGATCACACCAGCTCGGTGCTGGCGCTGGTCCGGCTCACCGGGCTGGCCGCCTCGGGCGGAATCTGCCTGCTGTTGCTGTGGCGCTGCTGGCGGGGACGCCTTGAGCCGCTGGCGGGAGTCGGGATCGGGCTGGGGGCTGTGGTGCTGCTGGGGCCGGTGGTGCATCCGTGGTACCTGTTGTGGGCGGTGATCCCGCTGGCGGCAGCTACTACTCCCCCGGCGTTCAAGATCGGCGCCACGGTGGCGTGCACGGTGCTGGCGGTGATGGTGGCACCGACCGGCGCGGATTTCATGTTCCGGGCCTGGGTGGTGCCCTCGGCGATCACGGCGGCGGCGGTCGCCCTGGTCGTGCCGCTGCTCGTCGTGCGCGGGCGGATTCCGCCGCTGAGCGCGGTGCTGCGGGCCAGTGCGGTGCGATCGGGCGGCGCGACCTAGGCTCTGTAAACGTGAGCCCGTCCGCGCCACCGGCCGCCGTGGAGGTCCGGGGCCTGGTCCGCAGCTTCGGCGCGGTCCGCGCCGTCGACGGCCTGGACCTGCGGGTAACGCCTGCCACAGTGCTCGCCCTGCTGGGTCCCAACGGGGCTGGCAAGACCACCACGGTCGAGCTCTGCCAGGGCTTCCTGCGCCCGGACGCGGGCACGGTCCGAGTCCTGGGCCTGGATCCGGTCACCGACTCCGCCGCGCTGCGTCCCCGGGTCGGGGTGATGGCTCAGGGCGGCGGGGCCTATCCAGGGGTGCGAGCCGGGGAGATGCTCAGCCTGGTGGCGGCGTGTGCGG
>DASTBN010000755.1:0-8404 GCA_035712045.1 Pseudonocardiaceae bacterium | reverse complement strand
CGGCAGGTCGAGCCCGGCACGCCGGCGCCCCGCGCCCGGCTGGGCGTGTGCCGCACGCTCACCGACGCGGGTATCGGGTGCGGTGTGCTGATGGCACCGATCCTGCCGTATCTCACTGACTCGCCCGGCCAGCTGGAGGCGACCGTGTCGGCCATCGCCGAGGCGGGTGCGCGCAGCGTCACACCGCTCGTGCTCCACCTGCGCCCCGGTGCGCGGGAGTGGTACCTCGCCTGGCTGGAGCGCGCGCATCCCAAACTCGTGCCTCGCTATCGGGAGCTGTACGGGCGCGGTGCTTACGCGCCTAAGGCCTACCAGCACGGCATCACCGCGCGGGTAGCGGAGCTGACCCGGCGTTATGGCGTCGGTGCCCTGCCAGCCGCTCAGAGTCGCCGCATCCCGGCCAGGCCAGCCACACGAAGGGAAGACTGCCCGGGGCCCAGCGGGCCGCGTGAGCAGCTCACCCTGCTCTGACGAGGGGAGGGGCGGGGGAGCGGAGTTCAGGCGCGGCTAGCCTTTGGGAATCTGAGTTTGCCGTCGGAGATCTGAGGAGCCACTCCCTGTGATGCGTACCCACCCTGCCGGCACGCTGCGCACCGAGCACGCGGGGCACACCGTCACCCTCGCTGGCTGGGCCGCGCGGCGCCGCGATCACGGAGGAGTGATCTTCATCGACCTGCGGGACTCCTCCGGGGTGACGCAGGTCGTGTTCCGCGAGGGCGAGATGGCCCAGCTGGCGCACCGGCTGCGTGCTGAGTTCTGCCTTCAGATCACCGGCACCGTTGCGGCCCGGCCCGAGGGGAACGAGAACCCGGAGCTGCCCACCGGGGATATCGAGGTCATCGCCGAGAAATTGATTGTGCTCAGCGAATCGGCGGCGCTGCCGTTCCAGCTTGACGAGCATCTGGAAGTGGGGGAAGAGATCCGGTTGCGGCATCGCTACCTCGATCTGCGCCGCCCCAGCCCGGCCGCCGCGATGAGGCTGCGCAGTGAAGCCAGCCGGATCGCCCGCACTGTGCTGCACGAGCGGGGCTTCATCGAGGTGGAGACCCCGACCCTGACAAGATCCACGCCCGAGGGCGCGCGGGACTTCCTGGTGCCCGCGCGGCTCCAGCCCGGCAGCTGGTACGCGCTGCCGCAGTCACCGCAGCTGTTCAAGCAGCTGCTGATGGTCGCCGGCCTGGAGCGCTATTACCAGATCGCCCGCTGCTACCGGGATGAGGATTTCCGCGCCGACCGGCAGCCCGAATTCACCCAGCTCGACATCGAGATGAGCTTCGTCGAGCAGGACGACGTGATCGCGCTCGGCGAGGACGTGATCACCGC
Source organism: Pseudonocardiaceae bacterium (assembly GCA_035712045.1). Classification (GTDB taxonomy): domain Bacteria; phylum Actinomycetota; class Actinomycetes; order Mycobacteriales; family Pseudonocardiaceae. The sequence goes on along the minus strand of DASTBN010000755.1, from coordinate 7,081 downwards.
GTTATGGTCGGGGCTGGCTCACCACCAGATCGAGCGGCCGATCCCGCGGCTGAGCTACGCGGAGGCGATTGCCCGCTACGGCACCGACAAACCGGATCTGCGCTTCGGACTGGAGCTCACCGACCTGACCAGCTACTTCGCCGAGACCCCGTTCCGGGTGTTCCGGGCGCCCTACGTCGGCGCGGTCGTCATGCCCGGCGGCGCGGCCCAGCCACGGCGGCAGCTGGATGCCTGGCAGGAGTGGGCCAAGCAGCGTGGCGCCAAGGGGCTGGCCTACGTGCTGATCAGTGACGACGGAGAGCTGTCCGGCCCGGTGGCCCGCAACCTCGCCGAGCACGAGCGGGAGGGCCTGGCCAAGGCAACCGGGGCCAATTCAGGCGACTGCGTCTTCTTCGCCGCCGACGATCCCCGGGACGCGCGCCCGCTGTTGGGCGCGGCGCGGGTGGAGATCGGCCGGCGCTGCGGCCTGATCGACGACTCGGCCTGGTCGTTCGTCTGGGTGGTCGACGCGCCGATGTTCGAGCCCACCGAGCGCTCCGGGGATGTCGCCGTCGGGCACAGCGGCTGGACCGCGCTGCATCACCCCTTCACCGCGCCGGTACCGGGATGGATCGACCGTTTCGAGCAGGACCCGGGATCCGCCCTGGCCTACGCCTACGACCTGGTGTGCAACGGCCACGAGATCGGCGGCGGCTCGATTCGTATCCACCAGCCCGATGTGCAGCAGCGGGTGTTCCGGGTGCTCGGGATCTCCGATGACGAGGCGCGGGAGAAATTCGGGTTCCTGCTTGAGGCGTTTCGCTACGGGGCGCCCCCGCACGGGGGGATCGCGTTCGGCTGGGACCGGACCTGCATGCTGCTCGCTGGCGCCGACTCACTGCGCGAGGTCATCGCGTTCCCGAAGTCCGGGGGCGGCCTGGACCCGCTCACTGGTGCTCCGGCCCCGATCACTGCCCAGCAGCGCGCCGAAGCCGGAGTGGACGCCAAGCCCGCCCCGAAGGGGTAAGCACGGATCGTTCGCTCAGCTGTCCCCGACATGTCACCAGTTGCTCACCGGCGGTGAGTCCCGCCGGGTGATCATCGCCGCGTGGCCGCGGAAACGTTCTCAGTCCTCCCCGCCCCTCCGATTCGCCGTCCCATCTCCAGCCTGGCCGTACTCGGTGATTCCACTGCGGTCGGCATGGGCGACCCATTGCCCAGCGGCGGCTGGCGCGGCTTCGGCCCGCTGCTGGCCGCTGCGCTGGGCGCGCCAGACAACCTCCGCTACACCAACCTCTCCGCCATCGGCGCGCGGATGGCGGATCTCCGGCGGCGGCAGCTGCCCGCCGCACTCGTGCTGCGACCCGACGTCGCGGTGATCCTGGCCGGGATGAACGACACGCTCCGCTCCGATTTCGATGGCGCCGCGATCTGCCGGGACCTCGGTATCACGGTCGCCGGGTTGCAAGACAGCGGTGCCATCGTGCTGGTCACGCGCTACCACGAGCACGGACGGGTATTCCGGCTCCCGGGGCCGCTGCGCCGCGCGCTGCACCACCGGATCGAGCAACTCAATCACGCTGCGGATCACGTGGTCGCCGAACGCGGTGCGCTGTGCCTCGATCTGCATGTGATGCCAGGGGCTTACGAGACACCAGCCTGGAGCGTGGACCGTCTGCATCCCTCGGAACTCGGGCATCGGATGCTGGCCCGCGGGTACGCCGACCTGCTCGCCGGGGCGGGAATCATCGTGCCCCACCCAGTCGGCCGTTCGTGCGCGGGAGGGCGCCAGCTGACCACCGTCGACCACGTCGGGTGGCTGGCCTTGCGCGGCCTGCCCTGGCTGATCCGGCGCAGCCGCGACCTCGTGCCGCACGCCGCCGGGGTCATGCTGCGGGATCTGCTTGGCCTGCCCGCAGCGGTACCGTCGCGGTGTGTCCGGTAACGCCAGGCCAGGAGACGAGGCCCTGTTCGATGAGGGGCTCTTCGCCGCTCACACCGAGCATCTCGCCGAGCGGCGGCTATCGTCCTCGGCCCCGCTCGCGGTGCGGATGCGGCCGGTCACGCTAGAGGAAGTCCTCGGGCAGGATCACCTACTGGGCCCCGGCAGCCCGCTGCGCAGGCTAGTCGAAGGCGGCGGGGCCGCGTCGGTGATCCTGTATGGCCCGCCAGGGACCGGGAAGACCACGCTGGCCCGGCTGGTCTCCCAGGCGACGGGTCGGCGCTTCGAAGCGCTCTCGGCCCTGTCGGCCGGGGTCAAAGAGGTCCGCACCGTGATCGACTCGGCCCGCCGCCGATTGGGGCGTGAGGGCGGGGACGCCACGGTGCTGTTCATCGATGAGGTGCACCGTTTCTCCCGCACCCAGCAAGACGCGCTGCTCGGCGCGGTCGAGGACCGGGTCATCCTGCTGGTCGCCGCGACCACCGAGAACCCGTTCTTCTCGGTGGTGTCACCGTTGCTGTCCCGGTCACTGGTGCTGCAGCTGCACCCGCTCTCCGATGACGACGTGCGAACGCTGATCCAGCGGGCCCTGGCCGACCCGCGCGGCCTGGACGGATCGATCACGCTGGAGCCCGCCGCAGCGGACCATCTCGTCCGACTCGCCGCCGGGGACGCCCGGCGGGCGCTGACCGCCCTGGAGACAGCCGCCGATGCGGTGGCCGGGACCGGGGACACCATGGTGACTCTGGCCCGCGTCGAATCCGTGGTGGACCAGGCGGCGGTGCGCTACGACCGGGCCGGGGACCAGCACTACGACGTGATCAGTGCATTCATCAAAGCCATCCGAGGCTCGGACGTGGACGCGGCGCTGCACTACCTGGCACGCATGGTGGAGGCCGGTGAGGACCCGAGGTTCATCGCGCGCCGCCTCGTGGTGCACGCCAGCGAGGACGTCGGGATGGCCGACCCAACGGCGCTGCACACTGCGGTGGCGGCGGCTCAGGCGGTGCAGTTCATCGGGATGCCCGAAGGCCGGCTGGCACTGGCACAGGCCACCGTGCACCTGGCTACCGCACCGAAATCCAACGCGGTGATCACCGCCATCGACGCCGCGGTGGCCGACGTCCGGGCTGGTGCCATCGGCCCGGTGCCGCCCCCCCTCCGCGATGGCCATTACGCCGGCTCCGCCCGCCTTGGCCACGCGCGGGGTTACCGCTACCCGCACGATGCCCCCGAGGGCGTCCTGTCCCAGCAGTACCCACCCGACGAGCTGGTCGGCCGCGACTACTACCACCCCACCACCCACGGCGCGGAGCGGGCTCTCGCTGACCGGCTGCTCCGGCTCCGCCGGATCATCCGCGGCCGCTGATCGGGCGCCAGCCGCCCCTATTTACCGCAGTTTGTACCCAGATTGCGGTAATCGGCCTCCTTTTGCCGCAGTCTGTACCTAGAACGCGGAAATGGGAGGGCCGGGAGTGGGGCTCGGTGAGCAGACGGCGGCGGAGGGAACCGCGCTAGCGGCGCTGCGTGGCGCCCACCCCAGGCTGGCTGGTGGTTTTGGCGCGGCGCTGCGGCAGGCCCGGGCGGTAGCGCTGGGCAAATTATGGGTGGCGTTGTCACGGGAGCGGATCGATGGCCTCGTCCCGTTACCTGGCCACGGCCGCGCGGGGATCGTGCTGGCGGACGGCACCCGGCTGACCGCGCCGCCCGCGATCGCCGACGCCTTCGCTGAGCATGCCGCTGGCCTGGTGGTCACCCAGCACTCGGCCATCCCGCGCCGGATCGGCGATCCCGTCGCGCTGCTCGGGGTGGTGCTCGGGGCCCGGCCCGGCAGGGCCGATGACGACAGGTGGCGCCAGTTTTCCGGCGAGCTGGCGGACAGCGTCGCTAACCACGCGCTCGCGCTGGTTGGCGAGTCGTGGCGGCGTGAGCGGCTCACAAGCGAGGGCGCCCCGGGGCGTCACGCGCTGCGGTGGGCGGCCCAGCGAGCCGCCACCGACCAGGCATTCAGCCCGCTCGCCCTGTTCGAGCGGGCCGTCGTTGACGGGCATCCCCTGCACCCCTGCGCCCGGATCCGCGGCGGGATGAGCGCCGAAGAGTTGCTGCGCTACGCCCCGGAATGGGCTGATGAGATCACGATCCGGGTCGTCGCCATCGCCCGGTGCTCGTTCACCCAGGCCTCGTTGACCCAGGCCTCGTTGACCCAGTCCCACCGTGCCCGCAGGGGGATGACCGCACAGCTGCGGTACTGGTATCCCGAGGCCGCTGGGGAGGCCGAGGCATGCCTGCGCCGTGCCGGGCGGGATCTGGCTGATTACGAGTTGCTGCCGGTCCACCCTTGGCAGCTGCGGCGGGTTTCGCGGGACTGGGACAGCGGCGGGAAGGTCATCGCCATGACGCGCGCGCGGATTCCCGCCCGGCCGCTGCTGTCGCTCAGGACGCTGGCTCCAGCCGCCGATCGGCGGGCCGCCCACATCAAGACGTCCCTCAGCGTTCGGCTGACCACCGCGACCCGTCTCATCTCGCCAGCCACAGTGCACAACGGCCCGGTGATGTCGGCCCTGCTGGCCGGGATCAGCGAGCGGGAACGCGGCCGCAGCGGGCGGCTGATCAGCTTGCCTGAGCTGGCCGCCGCGAGTTACCGGCCCGCGCCGGATGAGCCGGACGGCGTCGCGGCCAGCCTCGCCGCGATTATCCGGGAGTCGCCGGAATGCCACGCCGGTGACGGGGAGGTCGTTCTCCCGGTCGCCGCGCTCGCGGCCCGCTCGCCGCTGACCGGCCGCCCAGTGCTCGCCGAGGCGCTGGAGGATGCGGCGGCCTCTCCGCGATGTCATTCTGATATCGCGGCCCATTTCCTGGCGCGGTATTGCGACTGCGTGCTGCCAGCGCTGTTCTCGCTGCTCTCCCGCTGGGGGATCGCGCTGGAGCCGCATGGGCAGAACGCTCTGGTGGTGTTGCGTGAGGGCCTGCCGGTGCGCCTGCTCTACCGGGATTTCGGCAGCATCCGGGTCAGCCCAGCGCGGCTCGCCCGGGCTGGTGTGCCCCGCCCAGCGCTGATGGGCGTTGTTCCCACCGATGATGAGGATGAGCTCCGGGCGGCCCTGTTCTTCCCGCTGATCGAGACCAACCTCGGCCAGCTCGTCGCCGCACTCGTGAGGGTGAGCGGAACGGAGCCCGCGCGGTTGTGGGAGCTGGTGGCCCGCCGCTGCCGCTCGGTTTACGCCACCCTCACCGCGGACCCGGCGATCGCGGCCCAGGCCGACGGGGACGAGGCGGTCCTGTTCGGTGCGACGCTCGCGGTCAAGTCGATGCTGCGGGTTCAGCTCTCCGCTGATCCCCACGTGCCGCGGTGGGTCATGGTGCCCAACCCGCTGGTGGCCCTCTAATGGCGGGCACCGGCCTCACGGGATCCCCCCTCCGCACGGCCGAGGAGCAGCGGATGCACGAGGCGCTGCGGGACAGCGCGCCCCGGTACGTGAGCCCATTCCTGAAGCAGTTGCCCCGGGCACGGAGGGTGGTGCTGCACCGCTTGCTCTCGGCTCTCTGGCGTGAGGATTTCGGTGCGATCCGGACCGCCAGCCGCCGCATCGACACCACCACGCCCGTGGTGGGCTATCCGGATCCTTCCGCGCTGGGGGCATCGTTGCTGGGGGCGTCGCTGAGTGAGTTCCGAGTGGGTGTGTGGGTGATTCATGAGCTCGGCGCCACGGCGGCGCTGGCCTTCCCGGTCCGTGCTGAGCACGCCTTCGACAATCTCAAGGCGCACAATCCGATGCTGTCCTGGCGGGACCGCGGCGTGGCCGTGATCGAGGCGCCCCATGAGCTCGTCGAGCTGCTCGCCGAGCACGCGCCAATTCCGGCCTGGCGATCGTTCGCCGCCGAGCTCGCGGACACCGTGGCTAATCTCGCCCTGGCCTTCGCCCGGTCACAGGAACAGCGGGAAGCCTTACGCCAGGTCGCGGCTGAGCTGGGCGCGCCGGACACCATGACTCTCGCGCGGCGCCTGGCCGCCCGGTGCTCGTCCGAGGACACGATGGTGTTCTTCGAGAGGCTGAACACCGAAGGACACAACCTTCATCCCTGCGGGCGCGGGCGGCTGGGGATGCGGCCTGTCGATCTGCTCCGTCACGACCTGGAGTCGGACATCTCGACTGATCTGATTCTCGTCGCTATCAGCAGAGACCGTGTCGAGTCCACGCCGGACGAGCGGGGCCGCGATGTCGGCCAGCTGCTGTGGGCCGAGTACCCGGCGCTGGGCACCGCCGTCCGGGAGCACTGCCGCGCCGCCCAGCTTGACCCTGAGGGCTACGTGTTCGTGCCGGTGCATCGCTGGCAGCTCGACCAGGTCGTCCGCCCGCTGCTCGCGGAGGAGATCGCCGAGGGTGCGGTGGTGCCCGTGCCGGCCGCCCGGCTGGCCGGTGTGCCCACCTCCAGCGTCCGGACGTTGCTCACCGAGCCCTCCCCGAAGGGCGGGCGGCTGCTCGTCAAGACCGCGCTCGACACCCTGATCGGCTCTACCCGGCGCTCCATCTCGGCGCACACGACGAACAACGGGCCGGTGTACAGCAGGCTGCTCCGGCGGATCATCGACGGTGAGCCCGGGCTCAGCGACCGGGTCGTCCTCCTCGACGAGCTAGCCGGGGCCAGCTACCGGCCGCGGGCACACGAATCGGAACCCGACCGCCGCTCCCGGGCGCTCTCGGCGCTCGTCCGCAGCGGCCTGAGCATCCACCTCCGCCCCGGTGAGCTGCCCGTGCCGTCCTGCGCGCTGCCCGCCCGCGCGCCAGTGACAGGTTCCAGCCTGCTGACCGAGCTTGTCACCCGCTTCGCGGTGAGCTGCGGCGAAGGCGACCTCGGGGCCGCTGGATTACGGTTCGCCCACCAGTACGCCACGCTGCTGCTGCCGGTGTCAGTGATCCTGATGACCAAATACGGCATCGCGGTGGAAGCCCACCTGCAGAACTGCATCATCACCTTCGCCGACGCCGTACCCGCCAGGCTAGTGCTGCGGGACTGGGGTGGGATGCGGATCTACCCCCCGCGGCTGCGCCGACACGGCCTGTCGTTCGATCCCCGGCCGGGAGCGGCCACCGTGACTGATGACGTCCAGGTGATGCGGGCGAAGATGCTCTACACCGTGTTGTCAAACCACCTCGGCGA
>DASTBN010000754.1:0-2211 GCA_035712045.1 Pseudonocardiaceae bacterium | reverse complement strand
GCGGTGGCCCGGACCTCGCGGCGGACCCGGCGTTACTCCCAGGCCAGCACCGAGTCGTGCGCGCCGAGCCGGGTGAGCAGCGCGCCGATGGCGTCTCCATCGCGGATCACCACCCGGTCGGCGCCCCGGACCTCGCGGGCCTTGGCCGAGATGCCCAGCCGCCGGGCCGCGCCCACCAGGGCCAGCGCAGCCTCCGGGCCCGGGCAGGTCACCTCCAGCGCCGCCGAGCGGCCTGGCTCGGTGAGGGAGCCGTGGGCGAGGAACGCTCCCCGCCAGGATGCCTCGGCGTCGCAGACACCACCGGACACGACCTGCGGGGGCAGTCCTCGCACGGGCCGCCCCCGGACGTCCAGTAAACCGGTCTGGCGGGCCAGTCCCTCCCCGTCCCGGACCACCCGCACCACGTAGCAGGTGCCTTTGCGCAGGCTGCCGGAGGTGATCAGGTGCACGTCGGAGTTGTGCCCGTACAGCTCGTGCACCTCGCGGCGCAGCCGACGGGCGGTGGAGCCGGTGTCCAGCTCGGCCTCCACCACGACGCGCCCGGCGATGATGTGCAGACCGCCAGCGAAGCGCAGCAGTGAGGAGACTTCCGCCCGCCGACAGCACGTCTTGGTCACCCGCAGGCGACTCAGTTCGTCTTTGACGGCGGAGGTCATGGCCATCGGCGCTTCTCCTCCCCTAGCGTGTCCGATTCTGCTTCAGGCGTGTCCATCAGTATCCGATGCAGCGCCCCCGCCAGTGCGGCGGGATCGTGGCGATCGGTGGACCCATCCTGCGCGACCCGGTCAAGGTACGCGTGCCCGCCAAGCTCCGCCGCATACCGGTGCAAACGAGCGGGAGCCGGGACCGTGTCGGTATCGGCGAGGACCGCGCGCACGGTGAAGCCGGGCGGGGCGTGCTCGCGCAGCACGACCAGATGCTGCTCCGGGGAGAACCCGGCTGTCTCACCTGGCTGGGGAGCCAGGTTGAGGACGAGGATCCGGCGGGCCATGGTAGTAGCTAAAGCGGTGGCTAGATCGGGGACTAGCAGGTGCGGGAGCACGCTGGTGAACCACGAGCCAGGGCCGAGCACCACGACATCGGCCACGCCGACCGCGTTGACGGCCTCATCGCAGGCTCGCGGCCGCTCGGGCCGCAGCCGGACCCGGTGCACCCGCCCTGGCGTAGTGGCCACCGCCACCTGGCCCCGGATCTGGCGCAGGCGCTCCGGGCCATCCCCGTCCAGCCCGGCCACGTCCGCCTCGATGTCCAGCGGTTGCGTGGTCATTGGCAGCACCCGCCCGCTGACCCCCAGCAGCCGGCACGCCTCATCGAGCATCGCCACCGGATCGCCGAGGACCTCCAGCAGCCCGGCCATCAGCAGGTTTCCCACCGCGTGCCCGGCCAGCGCACCGGTGCCGCCGAAGCGGTGGGCGAACACCTCACGCCAGCGGCCGGCGTCCCCGTCTGGCGCGGCCAGCGCGGTCAGCGCCATCCGCAGATCACCCGGCGGGAGCACGCCCAGCTCGCGGCGCAGCCGCCCGGACGAGCCGCCGTCATCGGCGACGGTGACGACGGCGGTGACGTCCGGGGTGAGGGTGCGCAAGGCCAGCAGCGTCGCGTACAGCCCGTGCCCGCCACCCAGCGCGACGGCTTTGAGAACGCGGGTCACTCGCGGTCCATGTCCCGGTGCACCACCTTGACGATGATCTCGCCGATCCCGTCCTTGCGGCCGAGCCGGGAAGCCAGCGCCTCGGAGACGGCCACGCTGCGGTGCTTACCACCAGTGCAGCCCACCGCGATGGTGAGGTAACGCTTCCCCTCCCGCCGGTAACCACCACTGACCATCCGCAGCAAGTCGAGGTAGCGGTCGAGGAACTCCTCGGCGCCCTCCTGGGATAACACGTAGTTGCGCACGTCGGTGTCCAGGCCGGTGAATTCGCGCAGCTCCGGGATCCAGAAGGGATTCGGCAGGAACCGCATGTCGATCACCAGGTCGGCGTCCATCGGCAGCCCGTACTTGTACCCGAAGGACACCACCGTGATCCGGGTGCGGGTGCTGGATTCCCCGCCGAACGCGTGCTCGATCTTGGCCCGGAGCTGGTGCACGGACAGCCCGCTCGTGTCCAGCACCAGATCCGCCGCCTCGCGCAGCGGGGCGAGCAGCGCCCGCTCGGCGGCGATCCCGTCCGCCAGCCGGCCGTCGCCCTGGAGCGGGTGGCCGCGCCGGAC
>DASTBN010000753.1:0-3741 GCA_035712045.1 Pseudonocardiaceae bacterium | reverse complement strand
CCCTCGAGTACGCAGCGCCCGGTCCGCGCAGGTGCGACAAATATAGCCATCCGGCCAGTTGCCAGCCTTGTTCCTGCGGCGCCCGCACCGGCAGCACTCCACGAGGTACCAGCGTTCGTACTGCTCGTCGCTGGCATAACCGCGGCTCATTCGTCCGCCAGGATCCGGGCGGGCCGAGGCCGCGGGATCGCCACACTCGCCGGTGCCGGCCTGGCGTCGGTGGCGGTCTTGCGGACGCCGGCGTTCTCGGCGGTGGTCGCGACCAGCTCGGCCGGGGTGCAGTCGAGGATGTCGCAGAACGCGGAGAGGACCCGCAGCGACAACCGCTCGGGGGTGCCAGAGATGTGAACCGGGGGAAACTCGCAGGCCAGCCAACCTTCCAGGCGACACAGCCCGCCGCGGATCAGCCGTCCACGCCCACTACCCTCGCCGCTGGGCCAGAGATCATCCCTGGCAGAACAGCTAAATTCGATCCCCGTGGGCGTCATTCGCAAACTGTCGCGTATTCGCATCGGATGCAATTGGCGGCAGATGTAGTTTCCAGCGAAAAATCATCGATCTGAGCCGTTTACGCTGGTCACAAGCTTTCGACCGGGATCCTTGAGCTCGACACACGAAGATCATCGGCAGGGCCGTGACCTGTGCGAACGCAGACACTCATTGAAAATTCGGCGTTTGCTACCGGGAGGCCAAGAACGCTGAGCATCCACCAACCATCAGCGTTCGTGGGCTCGCTCGGGCCAGGCCGCGTCACGCGTCAGAGTAGGTCGATCTCGATAGCCGGATCGAGGCGGCGCAGGCGGTCAGGATCGGCGCTCAACGCTGGCCAGCCCCGTTGCCGGGCGATGTGCACCACATGACCGGCCATCGCGTCGAACACGCCAGCGTTGCTGAGGAGCTGGTGAACCTGGCGAGCGTTGGCCGCGTCGAGTTCACCTAGGACGATCATGGAGTGGCCTAGGACTTCGGCCAGCTCTTCGGCCGCGTCGGGCCGAATTGCCCGGACCTCCGCCAGGGCGAGTGTGGGGAGGTAGAGCGCGATCCCGGCGGTCTCAGCGGTGGCGAACCAGGCGACCGCTGACAACCGCCCTCCAATCAGCGCGGCCAGTGCGGAGGCATCGACAACTTTCCCGCCGATCACGCGGCAGGGGCCGCCGCGACCGGATGGCGGCGGCGGATCTCATCGTCACCGGGCCAGTCCAGACCGCACGCGGCGTAGACGCGGCGGTAATCCTCCAGCGAGGGCGCACCGTGCCGGGCCACCATACGGGCCACGATCGCCCGGTTACGTTCCGATTCGCTGGCATCGGGTGAAGCCAGCGGGGGCAGTCCCTCATCGGTGCGGTACCGCGTCGTCATGCGGGCAAGATATCCCATTCCGCTGATCCCGGGCAGCTCGCCGAGGGGCCAGCAGCTCGCCGACGGGCGCTCGCCGAACCGATCCGCTGCGCCGGCGACCGCCTGGCGGCAGGGGAGACACCGCCAGACCACACTCGACGAGCTCGGCAACCGCGCCGGGAGTCGCACTGCGGTCAGCCACAGATGCCTCCGTGTCCTCGGTAGCCCGTCAGCCACCGGTCCGGGAGTGCGTGTACCGCCGCGACCGATGCGTACGGTATCAGATCCACGCGTTCGCGCAGTTCAGCGGCGTATACGTCAGAACGAGACGATGGCCCGCGCGACTACCCGGACTGGTTCGCGCAACGATTACTGTCCGCTTCTGGCCGATTGTGCTGGGTGGGCCGCGTAAGAATTTCGCAAGGAATCGTCGCGTGGGCGTAAGGATTTCGTGAGGATCTCCCTCGTTCGGTTGTAGCCGGGGGTCTACTGACCTCGCGGTGCGGTATTGCCTAGCGGGTTCGCATGAGGGGGACATCGGGCCCTGACACCGCGCGATGGTGAGGAGCCTGAGGTGTCGGATGTTTCCTTTATCGCGTTGACAATCGCGGTTTTCGCGGTGATGGCTTTGGTGGTCCGGGGTGTGGAGCGCCTGATCGGGCCGGTGGCCAGCGGTGACCGGGCTGATTCGCTTGGTGACGAGCGGTACACCGCGCATCAGGCAACAGGCGGCGACGATTCCGGTGGCCGGGCCACCCGCGCGGGTGCGGCCGGGATGGGTGTACTGCCCGATGGGCGGGTGGTGAGGTGAGCGTCGCGGATCTCGCCGGATTAGTGGTGTCGGTGGCGCTGGTGGGCTATCTGGTGGTGGCCCTAATCGCTCCGGAGAGGTTCAAGTGAGCACCGCGGCGGCGGGGTGGCTGCAGGCCGGGTTGCTGGTGCTGGCCTTAGCGTTGGCATACCGGCCGCTGGGTGACTATATGGCCCATATTTTCACCACCGGCGGGCATTGGCGGGTGGAACGAGGCATCTACCGCCTCATCGGGGTGGACGCGAACACCGAACAGCGGTGGTCGACCTATGTGCGCAGCCTGCTGGCGTTCTCCGCAGTGTCCGTGCTGTTCTTGTATGGCCTCCAGCGGCTTCAGGCGCACCTGCTGCTGTCGCTGGGCTTCCCCGGGGTCAAGGCGGATCAGGCGTTCAACACTGCGGCGTCGTTCGTGACGAACACGAACTGGCAGTCGTATTCGGGTGAGTCAACGATGGGTCATCTGGTCCAGATGGCCGGGCTGGCGGTGCAGAACTTCGGTTCGGCGACGGTGGGCATCGTGGTGGTGATCGCGCTGATCCGCGGGTTCGCCCGGTCCCAGACCGACCGGATAGGCAACTTCTGGGTTGATCTGGTTCGAGCGGTGTGCCGGCTCCTGGTACCCATCGCCGCGGTCTTCGCGGTGGTGCTGATCGCTGGCGGGGTGGTGGACAACTTCTCGGCAGGGCACGCCGTGACCACCCTGGCCGGGCAGCATCAGGTGATCACGGGCGGGCCGGTGGCCTCCCAGGAGGCCATCAAGGAACTGGGCACCAACGGTGGCGGTTTCTACAACGCCAACTCCGCGCATCCGCTGGAGAATCCGAACCCCTTCACGAACCTGGTGGAGATCTTCCTGCTGCTGGTGATCTCGTTCGCGCTGCCCCGCACGTTCGGGCGGATGGTCGGCGACGCCCGGCAGGGCTACGCCGTGCTCGCCGTGATGGCGATCATCTGGATCGTCTCGGTGGCCGGCATCACCTTCGTTGAGTCCGGGCAGCACAGCGCCGCGGCGCTGGCCGCGGGTGGCTCTTATGAGGGTAAGGAGGTCCGCTTCGGCGTTCCGGCCTCGGCGCTGTTCACCGCGTCGACCACTCTGACCTCGACCGGCGCGATCAACAACGCGCACGACTCGCTTTCCCCGTTCGGCGGCGGGATCGCGATGCTGAACATGATGCTGGGCGAGATCGCGCCGGGTGGTACCGGTTCTGGCCTGTACGGCATTCTGGTGCTGGCCATCGTGACGGTGTTTGTGGCCGGGTTGATGGTCGGGCGCACCCCGGAGTACTTGAGTAAGAAGCTCCGGGCGCCGGAGATCAAGCTCGCCTCTTTGTATATCCTGACCACTCCGGCTTTGGTGCTGATCGGCACCGGTCTCGCGATCGCCCTGCCCGGGGAACGAACGGCGATTCTCAACCCGGGTGCGCATGGGTTGTCTGAGGTGCTGTACGCGTTCACCTCGGCGTCGAACAATAACGGTTCCGCCTTCGCTGGATTATCGGTGAACACCGTCTGGTACAACGGCGTGCTGGGTGTGGTGATGTTGCTCGGCCGGTTTGTGCCGATGATTTTCGTGCTGGGCCTGGCCGGGTCAC
>DASTBN010000752.1:0-3818 GCA_035712045.1 Pseudonocardiaceae bacterium | reverse complement strand
CGCACGCAGGTAGCCGATACCTTGAGATCGGGAATGCCGAGGATCTTACGGGACTCGTTGCGGACCTTGAGCTCCTCGGAGCTCCAGCCATCCGCCTTCAGCGACCCCGCCCAGGGCACCACGTTCAGCGCCAGCGGGGCGGGGAAGGGCGACTCCGTAGGCAGGCCCGCCGCGGCCAGCGCCTCGGCGACGTCCCCGCTGCGGACCCCGACGTCCTTACCAGCCACCGCGGCGAGTTCCGCGTAAAGCCGCTCCACCCCGCCGCGACCCGCGCCGGAAGCGGCCTGATAGCTGGCGACCACGAGTTCGGTGAGACCGAACTCCCGGTGCAGCGCGCCCACAGCGGCCATCATCGACAGCGTCGTGCAGTTGGGGTTAGAGATGATCCCCTTCGGCCGCCTGGCCACCTCGGCGGCGTTGACCTCCGGGACCACCAGGGGCACCTCGGGATCCATCCGGAAGGCACCGGAGTTGTCCACCACCACAGCACCCCGCGCCACCGCGACCGGGGCCCACCGCAGCGAAACCTCGTCCGGGACGTCGAACATCGCGATGTCCACCCCGTCGAACGCCTCAGCGGTGAGCTCGATGACGGATCTCGGCTCACCGCGCACGCTGATCCGCCGACCCGCCGAGCGGGCCGAGGCGATCAACCGGATCTCGCCCCAGGGCACCGTAGGCCGGGAATCAATGATGTCGATCATGACGGTGCCAACCGCGCCGGTCGCGCCGACGATCGCGAGCGTGGGCATGGGCGGGCGCATCAGCGACCCGTTCCGGCGTAGACGACAGCTTCCTCATCGCCGCCCAGATCGAAAGCCTCGTGGATGGCCTGGACCGCGACATCGAGCTGCTCGGCGCGGACCAGCACCGAGATCCGGATCTCGGAGGTGTTGATGGTCTCGATGTTCACCCCGGCTTCAGCGAGCGCCTCGCAGAATCGCGCGGTGACCCCGGGGTGCGAGCGCATGCCCGCGCCGATCAGCGACACCTTGCCGACCTGGTCGTCACACAGCACGTCCTGGAAACCGATCTCGGCCTGCTTCGCCCGTAGCGCCCGGACCGCGATGGGCGCGTCGAGTTTGGGCAGGGTGAACGTGACGTCGGTGCGGGGGGTGTCACCGTGGGAGATGTTCTGCAGCACCATGTCGATGTTGAGCTCGGCGTCGGCGATCACCCGGAAGATGTGCGCGGCCTTGCCGAGCTGATCGGGCACCCCGATCACGGTGATCTTCGATTCGGATCGGTCGTGCGCGACGCCGGTGAGCATGGCAGCTTCCATGGTGAGATCCTCCATTGACCCAGACACCATGGTGCCGCGCTTGTGACTGTAGGACGAGCGCACGTGGACGGCGACGTGGTTGCGCCGGGCGTATTCGACACAGCGCTGCATGAGCACCCGCGCCCCGCTGGCCGCCATCTCCTGCATCTCCTGGTAGGTGATGGTGTCGAGCTTGCGTGCATCAGGCACGATCCGCGGGTCGGCCGTATACACCCCGTCGACATCGGTGTAGATCTCGCACACGTCAGCGCGCAGCGCGGCGGCCAGGGCGACCGCAGTGACATCCGAGCCGCCCCGGCCCAGTGTGGTGACGTCCTTGGTGTCCTGGGACACCCCCTGGAACCCGGCGACGAGCGCGACCGCGCCCTGATCCAGCGCCCGGCGCACCCGGCTGGGCGTCACGTCGATGATCCGGGCCCTGCCGTGCGCGGCGGTGGTGATCACACCGGCTTGCGAGCCGGTGAACGAGCGGGCGTCCACGCCCAGATCGTGGATCGCCATCGCCACCAGCGCGTTGGAGATCCGCTCACCCGCAGTGAGCAACATGTCCAGCTCACGCTGATGCGGTCGCGCGGACACCTGGCTGGCGAGCTCGAGCAGCTCATCGGAGGTGTCCCCCATCGCCGAGACCACCACCACGACCTCGTTGCCGCTGCGCCGGGTCGCGGCGATCCGCCCTGCCACCTCCTTGATCCGCTCGGCGCTCTCCACCGACGAGCCGCCGTACTTCTGGACGACGAGCGGCACGCCTACCTCCAACCTGGCGAAACACGGAGAAGCCGTGCCCCCCGACGGCCAGGGGACACGGCCCGGGAGCCTCGCCGCCTAAGCGGTCACGCTAGTTCGGCGCCCCGCGCTGAGCAGGCCGGTACCGAAAATCAGCGTCACCAGAGCGGTCACCAGATGCAGGAAGTTGTCGCCGTTGGCCCCACTGGGGATCGACAGCAAGCTGAGATACCCCAAGAAGCCGATCACGGTGGCCAGCGCGTAGATACCACCGATGGCGATGTTCAGTCCCTCGTTGCCGGCCGGAGTCAGCGCAAACGCCCCCAACAGCCAGAATGCGCCAATCCCGATGTGCACGATGTTGTGGTACGGGTTGATCAGAAAGAGCCCGAAAAGCTCGTGATTCGTCATCTCGGTGAAGCTGCCAAAACCGGAGACGAAGAACCCGATGATCCCGCCCACGATATAGACGGAACCGAGAATCATCGAGAAGCTCTGCTCGGGCGTCCTACCCTGTCCCCGGCTCTCGAGCTGGATGCCGAACTTCTGCTCTGGAGTTACCATTCCTGTCCCCTTCCCACGACACCGACGGCTCACCGGCGAGGCGCGCGAATTTGCCTGCGCCACCACCGCGTGTCTCTACCAGGAACATCGGAACACCACATCGTACGGTTCACCCCCGGACCGCCGGACCACCCTATCGGATGCCAAAGATCGACCGACCCGGTGCGGGCTCCCGGCAGATCAGCCGCAGCGAGCGTCCGCCAACCCCGCCCGGCCATGGTGACACGCCGCTAGTAGGATGCTGCCCTCCGTGACGGATGACCCGGCGGATGGCATGCTGAACGGCGATTTCCATTGTTCACGCACAGTAAGCAGTAGCTTACGCTCTGATGGAAAGTGGGCACCATGGCTGGTCTGTTGGGCGCGGCGAGCAAGAAGCGGACCGTGATTGTCGCAGCGGGGTTAGTACTGGCGGCCGGGCTCGGCACCTCCGCGGCGGTCTGGGGGCCGCAGCTTTTCACCTCCGCCCAGCCCGCGAAGGCGGCGAATACGGCTACCAGCGGCGCGGACAAGACGGACCCCGCCGCGAAGGCCCTGCCAGCGGGCTTCAGTAAGTACAGCAGCGATCAAGCCGGGTTCGAGGTGGCCTACCCGTCCACGTGGACCAAGCTCAGCCCGAAGGATCCCCAGGTCCTGCTGCTGGCCTCGCAGGGCACCCAGGACACTGTGCTGATCCGCGCCAGCGAGCTGCCGGAAGCGGTGGGGCCCCAGCAGCTCCCCGCCGCCCGGCAGGTCACAGACAAGCTCGTCACGGCCAACAAGTCGGTTCAGATGATCACCGAGCCGAAGCAGATCGAGCTGGGCGGTTTGCCTGGTTTCTTCTACTTCTACTCCTTCAAGGACGCCAATAGCGGGCAGGAGGGTGCGCATTCGCACTTCTTCCTCTTCAACGGTAAAACCATGATCAGCATGGTTTTCCAGACCCTGCCCCGGGAGCGCTTCGCCTCCACCGCGCCGACCTTCGACAAGATCGCGGCCTCGTTCCACGCCGTGAAGAAGTGAGACCGACACCCGTCAGCGCATCGCCTCACAACCAGGATGGCAGCTCAGGCAGCCCGCCGGGAGCGATCAGGTCCTCACCACCAGAGCGGCCTGTCAGCCACCCGGCGAGTTGCTGAACTTTCCCGCTGATCACTATCGTGGTGCCCGCTCCCAGCCCGAACCCGATCGGGTCACGCCCGGGCATCCGCAGCTCGATCCGGCCGGGCACGCGGGTGTGCATCCACTCGGCGAGGTCCGCGACCAG
>DASTBN010000751.1:0-3207 GCA_035712045.1 Pseudonocardiaceae bacterium | reverse complement strand
ACCGGGCCTGGTGAAGGACGCCGCCGCGCGGCTGGGTGTGCCGGTGGAGCGCTGCGTGGTGATCGGGGATACCGGTGCCGACGTGACCGCAGCCGCAGCGGCCGGTGCCCGCGGCATTCTGGTGCCCACCCCGCTCACCCTGCGCCCGGAGATCCGGGCCCAGCGCACGTCCGGGGACGTGGCTTCAGACATCACCGCAGCGGTCGAGCTCGCCCTCTCCGGGCGGGTCGGGCCATGATCGCGGCTCCGAGAGC
Organism: Pseudonocardiaceae bacterium; assembly: GCA_035712045.1. Classification (GTDB taxonomy): domain Bacteria; phylum Actinomycetota; class Actinomycetes; order Mycobacteriales; family Pseudonocardiaceae. The sequence goes on along the minus strand of DASTBN010000751.1, from coordinate 2,953 downwards.
GGGCACCGTGCTGGTCGCCCGGCTCGACAACGCGGGTGACGTGCTGCTGGCCGGGCCAGCGGTGCGGGCCGTGGCCGCCCACGTCGACACAGTGGTAATGCTCGCCGGCCCGCGCGGCAGCGCGGCAGCGCACCTGCTGCCCGGCGTCGAGGAGGTCATCGAGTGGTGCGCACCGTGGATCGATCCCGACCCTGACCCGGTCACGACCGGGCATGTCACCACCCTGCTGGACGCGGTACGGGCGCGTGCGCCGCGCGGGGCGCTGCTGCTGACGTCGTTTCACCAGTCCCCGCTGCCGCTGGCGCTGCTGCTGCGGCTGGCCGGAGTCGGCTGGATCGGCGCGATCAGCGAGGACTACCCGGGCTCGCTGCTCGACCTGCGTCATCACGTCGAGGGTGACCCGCCCGAGGCCCGACGAGGTGTCGAGCTGGCGCAGGCCGCCGGCTACGGGTTACCCCCCGGGGACGATGGGCGGCTGGCGGTGCGCCGGCCGCTGCCTGAGGTGAGCCACCTCACTGGCGCGCCCGGGTATGTGGTGGTGCATCCGGGTGCCTCGGTGCCGGCCCGGGAGTGGCCGGTGCGGCACTGCGCACAGGCCGTCACCGCGCTGGCCGCCGCCGGGCACCGGGTGCTGGTCACCGGCTCGGCCAGCGAGCGGCAGCTCACCGCCCAGGTGGCTGGTGAGGCCGGCGTCGACCTCGGTGGACGCACCGACCTGCCCGCGTTGGCCGCCGTGCTCGGAGGCGCCTGTGTGGTGATCGCGGGCAATACCGGGCCGGCCCACCTGGCCGCCGCGGTGGGCACCCCGGTGGTGTCGCTGTTCGCCCCGGTGGTGCCCGCCGCCCGGTGGGCACCCTACGGGGTGCCGACGGTGCTGCTCGGTGACCAGCACGCGCCCTGCCGCGACAGCAGGGCACGGCAGTGCCCGGTGCCCGGCCACCCATGCCTGTCCGGGGTGCGCCCGGCGCAAGTCGTCGACGCGGTCGCCGAGCTGCTGGCGGTGGTGGCATGAGGGTGCTGCACTGGCATGTCCACGGCTCGTGGAGCACCGCCTTCGTGCACGGGCCGCACACCTTCCTGGTGCCGGTGACGCCGGGACGGGACGCCGATGGCCGCGGCCGGGCCCGTACCTTCGACTGGCCAGCGAACGCCATCGAGATCACCCCGGAAGAGCTGGCGGACACCGACATCGACGTCGTGGTGCTGCAGCGCCCGCACGAGCTGGAACTCGCCGAGCGGTGGCTGGGCCGCCGACCCGGGCGTGACGTGGCGGGCGTGTATGTCGAGCACAACACCCCGCGCGGCGACGTGCCGAACACCCGGCACCCGATGGCCGGTCAGACCGGTATCCCGGTGGTGCACGTCACCAGCTTCAACGATCTGTTCTGGGATTGCGGCTCCGCGCCGACCATGGTGATTGAGCACGGCATCCCCGACCCGGGCTACCAGTACACCGGTGAGATCGCCAGCGCCGCCGTCGTGATCAACGAACCCCTCCGCCGGTGGCGGGTTACCGGCACCGACCTGCTCTCCTCCTTCGCCGCCCACGCTCACCTGGACGTCTTCGGCATGGCCGCCGGGGAGTTAGCCGCTGAGGGGATCACGGTGGCCGGGGACGTGGCGCAAGCGCGGTTGCATGAGGAGCTGAGCCGGCGGCGGGTGTACCTGCACCCGATCCGGTGGACCTCGCTGGGCCTGTCCCTGCTGGAGGCGATGCACCTGGGCATGCCGGTGGTGGCGCTGGCCACCACCGAAGTGGTGGAAGCAGTGCCGCCCGAGGCCGGGGTTATTTCCACCCGGGTGGAGGTGCTGGCCGAGGCGCTGCGTGCCCTGATCGCCGACCCGGACAGGGCCCGCGACATGGGCCGGGCCGGCCGGAACGCCGCCCGCCGCCGGTACTCCCTCGGCCGGTTCTGCACTGACTGGGATCAGCTGTTCAAGGAGAGGTGCCGATGAGGATTGACCTGATCTCCGAGCACGCCAGCCCGCTGGCGGCGATCGGCGGAGCCGACTCGGGCGGGCAGAACGTGCACGTCGCGGAGCTCGCCCGGGCCCTCGGTGCGCGCGGGCACCACGTGACCGTCTACACCCGCCGCGACGACCCGCGGCTGCCCGGACGGGTCCGGATGGGGCCTGGCGTGACCGTCGAACACGTGTCCGCTGGACCTGCCACCATCCTGCCCAAGGACGCTTTACTGCCGTTCATGGCGGAATTCGGTGACCACCTCGCCCGGCGGTGGCTGCGTGAGCCACCAGATGTGGCACACGCGCACTTCTGGATGAGCGGCCTGGCCGCTCAGCGCGGTGCGCGCGGCAGTGGTCGTGGCAGGGGCATTCCCGTGCTGCAGACCTTCCACGCGCTCGGCACCGTCAAGCGCCGACATCAGGGCACATCGGACCCCAGCCCGCCATCCCGCCTGCGGCTGGAAGCCGGGCTGGCCCGGGACGCGGCGCTGATCGTGGCGACCTGCTCCGATGAGCAGCGTGAGCTCACCGCGCTGGGCGTGCCGGCATCACGGATCGCGGTCGTGCCCTGCGGGGTCGACCCCTACCGGTTCACCCCCACCGGCCCGCGGGCTGACCGCGACAGCCGGCACCGGGTGCTGTCCCTGGGGCGGCTGGTGGAGCGCAAAGGCGTGGAAACCACGATCCGAGCGCTGCCCGGGGTGCCCGGCGCGGAACTCGTCATCGCCGGGGGCGGGGACGCGATCGCGGACGCCGAGCTAGCCCGGTTAAGCGCGATCGCGCTGGCCAGCGACGTGCGGCACCGGGTCCGCTTCCTTGGCCAGATCCCCCGCTACGACGTTCCGGCCCTGCTGCGCTCAGCGGACGTGGTGGTCAGCGTGCCATGGTATGAGCCGTTCGGGATGGTGCCGCTGGAGGCGATGGCCTGCGGGGTGCCGGTGATCGCCTCCGCAGTGGGAGGTCACCTCGACACCGTGTGCGATGGCCG
>DASTBN010000750.1:0-11209 GCA_035712045.1 Pseudonocardiaceae bacterium | reverse complement strand
CGAATTAAGGGTGGCGAACACGCCGGGCCCGGGCAGCGGGGAGGGATGGGTGCCGCGGATCCGGGCCTCGACCCGTTCGCGCTGAGTCATGCGGCCTTCTTTGGTGCGTTCGGTGTAGGCCAGCACCATCGCGCCAACGGCGGCGGTGATCAGTAGCGCGGAGGTGAGCTCGAAGGGGAACAGGTAGTCGGTGAACAGCAGCCGGCCCAGGTTGGCGACGTTGCCGCCGCTGAGGCTGTTGGCGGCGGCCAGCCCAGTGGAGGTGAGCCCGGTGAAGGCCCGGCCCAGCATCGCCACCAGCAGGAACGCGAGCCCGATACCGCCCGCGGCGGCGGCGATCCGCTGGCCGCGGAGCACTTCGACGACCGAGTCGACGTTTTCCTTGCCGACCAGCATCAGCACGAACAGGAACAGCATCATGATCGCGCCGGTATAGACGATGATTTGCACGAAACCCAGGAACGGCGCTTGCTGGACTATGTACAGCGCGCCCAGGCAGAGCATGGCCTGGGCCAGCCACAGGGCCGAGTGCACCGCGTTGCGGGCGAACACCATCCCCAGCCCACCGGCCAGCGCGAGCGGGCCCAGGATCCAGAACGCGATGGCCTCCCCGAGGCTGACGGTGTCGGGGGGTGGCGTGGGCTGGGTGAGCAGGAACTCCAGGGCGCTCACGGGGTTTCCTCGCCCACCGCGCCCGAACGCCGTTCCAGGATGGGTCCTTGCACGTAGTAGTCCTGTTCGGTCTCGCCCAGCCGCATCGGATGCGGGGGCGCTTCCATCCCGGGGAGCAGCGGCGCGAGCAGATCTTCCTTGGTGTAGATGAGGTCTTGGCGGTTGTCGTCCGCCACTTCGTATTCGTTGGTCATGGTCAGTGAGCGGGTGGGGCAGGCCTCGATGCACAGGCCGCAGCCGATGCACCGCAAGTAGTTGATCTGGTAGACGGCGCCGTAGCGCTCCCCGGGTGAGTAGCGGGCTTCCTCGGTGTTGTCCCCGCCCTCGACGTAGATGGCGTCGGCCGGGCAGGCCCACGCGCACAGCTCGCAGCCCACGCATTTCTCCAGCCCGTCGGGGTGCCGGTTGAGCTGGTGGCGGCCGTGGAAACGCGGTGCGGGGATTTTCTTGATCTCGGGATACTCCTCGGTCACGACCTTCTTGAACATGGTGGAAAAGGTGACCCCGAAGCCCTTGACCGGATCAAGCAGTCCCATGGCCGTCCTCCCCTGTGTTCGCAGTCCCTGGGCTTGTCATCGAAACGGCGGCACGCCGTGGCGGGGCCGCGGGGACCACCAGGTCCAGTGGCGGCAGCGGGTAACCCGAGCCGGCTGTGGGCGCCTCGGTGATGCGCTGGGCCGAGCTGGTCATGATCTCGCCGCTGCCCGTTTTCTTGGCCCGGGAACCGTCCTGGGGCAGCAGGAACGCGACGATCAGCAGGATGACCAGGATGACGCCGCCCACGATCAGGATCTGGCCCGGGGTGACCTCGGAGCCGCGCAGCGCCCGCGCACCGGCGACCAGCACGATCCACACCAGGCTGCCAGGCACCAGCAGCTTCCAGCCCAGTGCCATGAACTGGTCATAGCGCAGCCGGGGCAGGGTGCCGCGCAGCCAGATGAAGACGAACAGGAATGCCAGCAGCTTGCCGATGAACCACAGCGGGCCCCACCAGCCGCGATCCAGCGGCCCGCCGGCCAGCGGCCACGGGGCGTGCCAGCCACCCAGGAACAAGGTGGTCGCCATCGCCGAGACGGTGACCATGTTGACGTACTCGGCGAGGAAGAACAGCGCGAACTTCAGCGAGGAGTACTCGGTGTGGAAACCGCCGACTAGCTCCGACTCCGCCTCGGGGAGGTCGAAGGGCGCGCGGTTGGTCTCCCCCACCATCGACACGCAGAACACCACGAAGCTGGGAAACAGCAGGAACACGAACCACCACTGCCGGGACTGCGCCTCCACGATGTCCGCGGTGGACAGCGACCCGGCGTAGAGGATCACCGCGACGATCGACATGCCGAGCGCGATCTCATAAGAGATCACCTGGGCGGCCGAGCGCAGCGAGCCCAGCAACGGGTAAGGCGAGCCCGAGGCCCAGCCGGAGAGCACGATGCCGTATACCCCCAGCGAGGAGCAGGCCAGCACCACCAGCACCCCGACCGGCAGATCGGTGACCTGCAGCGCGGTGTGATACCCGAAGATCGATACCTCGCCGCCGAGCGGGATCACCGAGAACGCGGTGAACGCGGTGACGGCGGAGATGACCGGGGCGAGCACGTACACCCAGCGGTCGGCCAGCACCGGCTGGATGTCTTCCTTGAACGCCAGCTTGAGCCCATCGGCCAGGGATTGCAGCAGCCCGAAAGGCCCTACCCGGTTGGGACCCGGCCGGTGCTGCATGCGGCCGACCACCCGGCGTTCCATCCAGATCATGAACAGCGTCATGACCATCAGGAATACGAAGATCACGACGACTTTGATGATGATGAGCCACAGGGGGGTGGCGGCCAGCAGCGTGGCGGTGGGTGTCATGACGTGCCTCCCCCATTCCGGTTATCGCCGCGCACTGTGACCTGGGCGCCGTGCCCGACGCCGAGGCTGCGCCGGACGGTCGAGGCTCCGGAGTTACCCGGCAGCCACACCACGTCCTCTGGCAGGTCGGCGGGGGCTACCGGCAGGGTGATCGAGCCCCGGTCGGTAGACACCGTGACCGTCCCGCCGAAGGACACGCCGAGCCCGGCGGCGGTGGCTTCGGAGAGCAGTGCGACGGCGGGCCGGGCGGTGCCGGCCAGGTGCGGCTCGCCGTCCTGCATCGATCCGTTGTCCAGCAGCTGGCGCCAGGTGGCGAGCAGGACCTTCCCGTCGGTGACGCGCCCGGGGGCCGTCCGGGGGGCGCGGGAACCGGTGTCCCCGTTGGTGGCCCCGGTACGGCCACCGTAGGTACCGAGGGCGGTGTAACCGGCCCACGCGGCGGCGGGAGTCTGGGTGAACAGGTCGACGTCCATCTCGATGGCGAGGCTGTCCAGCACCCGGCAATCCGGGAGCGCCGCGGTGCCGGAACCGATGGTGGCGCCAAACTCCCTGCGGCGGCCTTCCCAGTCGAGGTAGCTGCCGGTTGTCTCCACGGCGGCCGCGACCGGGAGCACGACATCGGCGGCGTTGGTCACAGCGGAATGCCGCATCTCCAGGCTCACCACGAACCGGGCCCGCTCCAGCGCCTGGCCTGCCAGCCGGGGGTCGGGCAGATCACCGGGGTCCACGCCGCCGATGACCAGCCCGGGAAGCTGCCCCGCCGCGGCGGCGGCGAGGATCCCGGTGGTGTCCCGGCCCGGCTTGGCCGGCAGTGTCACACCCCAGGCCCGTTCGACTTCGGCACGGGCCGCTGAGTCAGTGACCGGCCGGCCGCCGGGCAGCAAGGCCGGTGCCGCGCCGGCTTCCAGGGCGCCCCGCTCACCGGCCCGGCGCGGGATCCAGGCCAGCCGGGCCCCGGTGGCCGCCGCGAGCCGGGCCGCCGCGGTGTACAGCCCGGGTACCTCGGCGGCGCGCTCACCGATCAGCAGCACCGCCCCCGGCTCGCACAGGGCATCCCTGGCTGGCCCGGCGAGCGCGTCCAGAGCGTCGGGCTCGTGACCGGGCGGGACGCGCAGCAAGGTGCCGCGGGTGCGCCGCACCGCTGGGGTGGTGAACTGGCCGAGGTGGAACACCCGCATCCGGCGGTCCCGCGCGGCGCGGCGCAGCCGCAGGTAGACGATCGGTGACTCTTCTTCGGGTTCGAAGGCCACGCAGAGCGCCGCGGGGGCCGCGCTGAGATCGTCGTAGGTCACCCCGCCAGTGTCGGGGGTGACACCGACAATGTGCGCCGTGAGGAACTCCAGTTCTTCAGCGGAGTGCGGCCGGGCCCGGAAATCGATGTCGTTGGTGCCCAGCGCGACCCGGGCGAACTTCGCGTAGGCGAAGGCGTCCTCGATGGTCAGCCGACCGCCGGTCAGGACCCCGGCACCACCGGAGTCCTGAGCGCTGAGCAATCCCTGGGCCGCGGCCTGCAGCGCCTCGGTCCACGAGGCCGGGGTGAGCTCCCCGCCCGGCGATTCCCGGACCAGTGGCCGGGTGATCCGGTCCTCAGCGCTGGCGTAGGTGAACGCGAAGCGGCCTTTGTCGCAGTTCCATTCCTCGTTGACGGCGGGGTCGTGGCCGGCGAGCCGACGCAGCACGACGCCGCGCCGGGAGTCGGTGCGCAGCGCGCAGCCGCTGGCGCAATGTTCGCAGGCCCCCCGGACGGAGACCAGGTCGAACGGGCGGGACCGGAACCGGTAGGCGGCGCTGGTCAGCGCGCCGACTGGGCAGATCTGGATGGTGTTGCCGGAGAAGTAGGACTGGAAGGGCTTGTCGGCGGCCACCCCGACTTGCTGTCCGGCGCCGCGTTCGAGCATGTCGATGAACTCGTCCCCGGCGATCTGCTCGGAGAAGCGGGTGCAGCGCGCGCAGAGCACGCAGCGTTCCCGGTCCAGCAGCACCTCGGTGGAGATCGGGAGCGGTTTGGCGAAGGTGCGTTTGGTGTCGGTGAACCGGGAGTCGGTCCGGCCGTTGGAGAGCGCCTGGTTCTGCAGCGGGCATTCGCCGCCTTTATCGCAGATCGGGCAGTCCAGCGGGTGGTTGATCAGCAGCAGTTCCATCACGCCCTGCTGTGCTTTATCAGCGACCGCTGAGGTGTGCTGGGTTTTGACGACCATGCCCTCGCCGACCGTCAGGGCGCAGGCGGGCTGCGGTTTGGGCATTGGACGCCCGCCCATCTCGACCTCGACCAGGCACTGCCGGCAGGCGGCGACCGGGTCGAGCAGCGGGTGGTCGCAGAACCGGGGCACGATGATGCCCAGCCGCTCGCAGGTGCGGATCACCAGCTCACCTTTGGGCGCGTCGACCTCGCGGCCATCGATGGTGAGCCGGACGTGTCCCTCGGGGACGGGCCGCGTGTCGGCTTGCGGTGCGAGTGTCATCGCGATGCCCCCGCCAGTGCGCTGTACCCCGGTTGCTGGACACACAGGTCCAGGAACTCCTGCCGGAAGTACTTGATCCCGCTCATGATCGGGCTGGCGGCGCCGTCACCGAGCGCGCAGAACGAGCGGCCCAGGATGTTGTCACAGACGTCCAGCATGGTCTCCACATCCGAGGGGGTGCCCTCTTTGCGCACCATCCGCTGCAGGATCTGGGTGAGCCAGTAGGTGCCTTCCCGGCAGGGGGTGCATTTGCCGCAGGACTCGTGCAGGTAGAACTCGGTCCACTTCATCACCGCCCATGGCACGCTGACGGTGTTGTTGAACACCATGACGGCGGTGGTGCCCAGGATCGTGCCCGCCGCGACGGCACCCTCGAAATCCAGCGGGACGTCCAGGTGCGCCGCGGTCAGCAGCGGGGTCGAGGACCCGCCGGGGGTCCAGAACTTCAGCTCACCGCCGGTCACCCCGCCAGCCATCGCCAGCAGCTCCCGCAGCGTGATACCCAGCGGGGCCTCGTACTGTCCCGGCCGCTTCACATGCCCGGACAGCGAGTAGATCTTCGGGCCGGGCGATTTCTCGGTGCCCATCGCCCGGAACCACTCCGAGCCGCCGTTGACGATGAAGGGCACGGTGGCGATGGTCTCGACGTTGTTGACCACGGTGGGTGCGGCGTAGAGCCCGGAGGTGGCCGGGAACGGCGGCTTGAGCCGGGGCTGGCCGCGGCGGCCTTCGAGGGAGTCCAGCAGCGCGGTTTCCTCACCGCAGATGTAGGCGCCAGCGCCGGCGTGGATGACGATGTCGAGATCGAAACCCGATCCGAGGATGTTTTTGCCCAGGTAACCGGCCTGGTAGGCCTCCCTGACGGCCTGGTGCAGCCGGCGGTGGCAGTGCGCCATCTCACCGCGGACGTAGATGTAGCACTCGTGCGCGCGGATCGCGTAACCGGTGATGACGCAGCCCTCGATCAGCGAGTGCGGGTCGGCCATCATCAGCGGCACGTCCTTGCAGGTACCGGGCTCGCCCTCATCCGCGTTGATCACCAGGTACTTGGGTTTGGCGGCCGCGCCACTCGCCGATTCCCCCGGCTTGGCCTGCGGGATGAAGCTCCACTTCAGGCCGGTGGGGAACCCGGCGCCGCCGCGGCCGCGCAGGCCCGAGTCTTTGACCAGCTGGATGAGCTCATCGGGCTGGGCGGCCAGTGCGGTGCGCAGCGCGGTGTAGCCCCCCAAACGGATGTACGTGTCGAGGGTCCAGGACTGGGGCGCGAGCCACCGCCGGGTCAGCACCGGGGTGAGCGTCCGCTCGGTCACAGCACTCCTCCAGTCACTTCTTGGCGGGCACGGCTGGCATCGGCGGGGATGTGTCCGGCATCGCGGGTGCCTGCCAGCCCTTCTCCTCGGCGAGCCGGTTACCGGCCAGCGTCTCGGGCGCCGCTGAGGGGGCGTCCACCTGCTCCCGCAACCGCGCTGGCTCATCGAAGAAACCGGCCAGCTCCAGTTCCACCGTCCGCCAGTCGGTCAGCGGCGCGCCGCGGGTCGGCGCTGGCCGTTCCCCGCGCCGCAGCGACTCCACCAGGGCGGCGGCCGAGTCGGGAGTCTGGTTGTCGAAGAACTCGTAATTCACCTGCAGCACCGGCGCGAGATCACAGGCGGCCAGACATTCGGCGTGTTCCAGGGTGATAGAGCCCTTCTCTCCTGGCGTCCCGGCGGTCTCCTCGTGACCGACGCCGAGCTTCGCCCGCAGCCGCGCGTAGATGTCGTCACCGCCCAGCATCGCGCACAGGGTGTTGGTGCACACGCTGACGAGGTGCTCGCCAGCGGGTTCGCGCTTGTACATGGTGTAGAAGGTGACCACCGCGCTGACCTCGGCGGTGGTGATCCCCAGCTGCTCCGCGCAGAACGCGATCCCGTCCTGGCTGACGTGACCTTGCACGCTCTGCACCAGATGCAGCATCGGCAGCAGCGCCGAACGGGACCGCGGGTACCGCGCGATGATCTCCTGCGCCCGCTGCCGGGTCCGCTCATCAAACGCACCGTTGGTGGCGCTCACCGGTCCACACCCCCCATCACCGGGTCGATCGAGGCCACCGCGGCGATCACGTCGGCCACCAGGCCGCCCTCGCACATCGCCGGCATGGATTGCAGGTTGACGAAGCTGGGCTCACGGAGGTGCACCCGCAGGGGCCGCGTCCCGCCGTCGGAGACCATGTGGAAGCCCAGCTCACCGCGCGGGGACTCCACCACCGTGTACACCTGGCCCGGTGGCACCGCGAAGCCTTCGGTGACCAGCTTGAAGTGGTGGATCAGCGACTCCATCGACTGGCCCATGATCTTGCGGACGTGCTCCAGGGAGTTGCCCATCCCGTCGCCGCCGATGGACAGCCTGGCTGGCCACGCGATCTTGGCGTCCTCCACCATCACCGGGCCGGGTTCCAGTTTGTCCAGGCACTGCGCGACGATCTTCAAGGACTGGTTCATCTCCTCCAGGCGCAGCCGGTACCGGGCGTAGCAGTCGGCGTCGGTGGAGGTGGGGACCTCGAAGTCGTACTCCTCGTAGCCGCAGTAGGGCTCCACCTTGCGCAGGTCCCACTCCAGCCCGGCGGAACGCAGGATCGGGCCGGTGACGCCGAGCTGCATGCAGCCATCCAGCGGCAGGTAGCCGACGTTCTGCATGCGCTGCTTCCAGATCGGCTGGCCGGTGAGCAGCTTGTCGATGTCGGGCAGCCGGGATTTCATGACCTTCAGGAAGTCCCGGATCCTGGCGTCGTAGCCCTCGGGCAGATCCTGCGCCACACCACCGGGCCGGATGAACGCGTGGTTCATCCGCAGGCCGGTGAGGAACTCCAGCAAGTGCAGGACCTCCTCGCGCTCACGGAAACCGGCGGTCATCCCGGTCAGCGCGCCGAGTTCCATCCCGCCGGTGGCGATCGCCACCAGGTGTGAGCCGATCCGGTTGATCTCCATGAGCAGCACCCGGATCACCTGCGCGCGCCGGGGCGCGGTGATGCCCAGCAGCTTCTCGGTGGCCAGGCAGTACGCCGTCTCGCTGAACAGCGGTGAGAGGTAGTCCGCCCGTGTGACGAAGGTGACGCCCTGGGTCCAGGTCCGGTACTCGCAGTTCTTCTCGATTCCGGTGTGCAGGTAGCCGATCACCGAGCGGGCCTGGGTGACGACTTCCCCTTCCAGTTCCAGGACCAGGCGGAGCACACCGTGCGTGGAGGGGTGCTGCGGGCCCATGTTGACGACGATGCGCTCGTCGTGGCGCCAGTCCTCCAGGAGGCCATCCCAGTCACCGCCGGTGACGGTGTACACCTTGCCCTCGGTGGTCTCCCGCGCGGTCGCGGCATAAGGATCCGGCGCGCCGCCATCCGTGGTGGTGTCGGTGGTGCCGCTGGCCACGGTGTGCGCGGGTCCGGAGTTGGTGGGTTTGGCGTTGCCGCGCCGTTTCCGAGCCATCAGGAGTACGCCCTCCGCTCATCCGGCGGGGGGATCTCCGCGCCCTTGTATTCCACGGGGATCCCGCCGAGCGGGTAGTCCTTGCGCTGGGGGTGACCGTCCCAGTCATCGGGCATCAGGATGCGGGTCAGCGCCGGGTGGCCCTCGAAGATCACGCCGAACATGTCCCAGGTCTCCCGCTCGTGCCAGTCAGCGGTCGGGTAGATCTCCACCACGCTGGGCACGTGCGCGTCCCCGACATCGACCGCGACCTCTAGGCGGATCCGGCGCCGGTAGGTCATCGAGGTGAGGTGGTACACGACGTGCAGCCGCTGGGAGACCTCGGTGCCGTAGTCCACCCCGGATACTGAGCTGCACAGCTCGAAGCGCAGCGCCGGATCGTCCCGCAACGTCCGGCACAGCGCGACCAGGTACTCCCGCCGCACGTAGTAGGTGATCTCTCCCCGGTCCACGGTGACTTGCTGGATCGCCTCAGCGGACACCCCGCGTTCCCGCATCGCGTCCAGCAGCTCGTCGGTGAGCTCGTCGAATCCGCCGCCGTAGGGCCGCTGCGCCGGGGCCGGGACGTATTCCGGCAGCGCCAGGCCACCATATCCGGAGGTATCCCCGGAACCGCGGACACCGAACATGCCCTGCCGGGCGCGCCCAGCGGCCACCCCGCCGCGTGCCTGGTGCTCGGCGTGCTCGATTGGGGTCATCTCGCCTGAGGTGGGCTGGCCGGGCGCGAGGCCCTTGCCGTTGTCACCACTGTTGTTCCCGGGCATGGGTCACTGCTTCCGCTTGGGCCCGTAGCGCACCGAGGAGGCCACCAGTTCGGTGGACTGCCCGGCTTTCTGCGCGGCCCGCTTGGGCCCGAGCGGCTCGTCCATGATCTTGGCATGCAGCTTGAGGATCGCGTCGATGAGCATCTCCGGGCGGGGCGGGCAACCGGGCAGGTACATGTCGACAGGGACGATGTGGTCCACGCCCTGCACGATCGCGTAGTTGTTGAACATCCCGCCGGTGGAGGCGCACACGCCCATCGCGAGCACCCAGCGGGGTTCGGGCATCTGGTCGTAGATCTGGCGCAGCACCGGGGCCATCTTGTTACTGACCCGGCCGGCCACGATCATCAGATCGGCCTGGCGCGGGGAGGCCCGGAACACCTCCATGCCGAACCGGGCCAGGTCATAGCGCGGCCCGCCGGTGGTCATCATCTCGATCGCGCAGCAGGCCAGCCCGAAGGTGGCCGGCCACAGGGAGGACTTGCGGGTCCAGTTCACCAGCTTTTCCACGCTGGTCAGCAGGATCCCGCTGGGCAGCTTCTCTTCCAGACCCATGATCAGTTCCAGTCCAGCCCGCCGCGGCGCCACACGTAGGCGTAGGCGAAGCCGAGTGTGATGATGAATAGGGCGATCTCCACCAGGCCGAACAGGCCCAGCGAGTTCGCGGCCACCGCGAAGGGGTACAGGAACACCATTTCGATATCGAAGAGGATGAACAGCATCGCGGTGAGGTAGTACGCGACCGGCATCCGGCCCGCTCCCGCGACCGGTTGCGGGGAGGGCTCGATGCCGCACTCGTACGCGTCGAGTTTGGCCCTGTTGTACCGTCGCGGTCCCATGTACGGTGCCGCGACGACCGAGAAGACCGCGAAAGCCCCCGCCAGCACAAGCATCAGTACCAGGGGAACGTAGGGCTGCAGCACTGCGGTCCCATCCTTCCCGTCTCGTGAACGTCCCCTTCTCCACCCTACGTGCGAGCCGGTCACGCGCCGCCTCAAGGCTAACCTATTAACCCGGCCTCAATCAGGCGTTATCGCTGCGTGTCGGTCATACGCTGGGCGCCAGCCGGGTCATCGCGTTGATCACCCTGTCCATCGTGTCGCCTTCCCGGGTGTCGTAGAGGTTGGCCAGCAGCTTGAGCAGGAACCGCATCAGTGTCTGGCGCGGCAAACCGTGGCGCGTCGCCGCGCGCATCACCGACGGGTGAGCGATCAACCGGCTGAACAGGTTGCCCAGCCGGAAGTAACCGCCCAGCTCGTCGCGCAGCGTAGTGGGGTAGCGGCGCAGCGCGTGCTCCCGGGTGCCGCCGGCAGGCCGGGCGAGCGCCTGAACCGCGCATTCGGCGGCGAGCTGGGCCGATTGCATCGCGTAGGCGATGCCCTCGCCGTTGAATGGGTTGACCATGCCGCCGGCGTCCCCGACCAGCAGCAGGCCGCCACGGTAGTGGGGGGTGCGGTTGAAGCTCATCGGCAGGGCCGCCCCGCCGATCTTGCCGACGGCGTTGGGTTCCCGGAAGCCCCACTCCCCCGGCGTGCCATCCAGCCAGGACCGCAGCAGCGCCCGGTAGTCGGTCTTGCCGTACGCCGAGGACGTGGACAGGATGCCCAGGCCGACGTTCGATGTGCCGTCGCCCATGCCGAAGATCCAGCCGTAACCGGGCAGCAGCCGGGGACGGCCGGGGATGGTGCGGTCCCAGAGCTCCAGGTGGCTTTCGAGGTAGTCGTCGTGGGTGCGGGGAGTGGTGTAGTAGCGGCGCACCGCCACACCCATCGGCCGGTCGTCGCGCTTGTCCATCCCGAGGCTGAGCGCGAGCCGGGCGCTGACCCCGTCACAGGCCAGGGTCAGAGAGGCGCGGTATTCGACGGGCTGCTTGTCAGGGCCGTGTTTTCCCTGGACACCGAGGACCCGGCCGGTGCGCTGATCGGTGATCGCGCCGGTCACTGTGGTGCGCTCCTGGAGGCGGGCACCGGCCTTCTCGGCGTGCCGGGCCAGCATCTCGTCGAAG
>DASTBN010000749.1:0-5130 GCA_035712045.1 Pseudonocardiaceae bacterium | reverse complement strand
GGGGAGCGGTGGGGTTCGTGGCGTCGCTGGTGGTGGGCACCGCGCTGGGGCTGGCGATGTGGCGCAGCCGGTGGCTGCGGGCCGCTCTGGGGCCGTTCGTCAGCGGGCTGCAGAGCCTGCCCTCGGTCGCCTGGGTGCCGGCGGCCATCATCTGGTTCGGCTTATCCGACGCCGCGATCTACACGGTGGTGCTGCTGGGCGCCGTGCCATCCATCGCGAATGGCCTCCTCGCGGGATTCGATCAGGTGCCGCCATTACTTGACAAAGTGGGCCGGGTGCTCGGTCTCACCACGGTCGGGCGGGTCCGGCATGTGCTGCTCCCTGCCGCGCTGCCGGGTTACCTGGCCGGTCTCAAGCAGGGCTGGGCGTTCTCGTGGCGCTCACTGATGGCCGCCGAGCTCATCACCTACTCACCCGCGCTGGGTATCGGCCTTGGCCAGCAGCTCAACATCGGCCGGGAACTCAGCGCGATGGACCTGGTAATCGCGTCGATCATCCTGATCCTGGTGGTGGGGGTCGCCATTGAGCTGCTCGTGTTCGCTCCCCTGGAGCGCCGCGTGCTCCGCGTCCGGGGACTGACCGCCGCCCGTTAATCCGCGCAGCTGGTGATCTTCTCGATCTCGGCGTCGATATCGAAGGCCATGCCCTCATCGCCCAGCGGGACCAGGTCGATGGTCGCCTGGACGAACTGCCGCAACAGCTCCCGGTCCACCTCGAGCACCGCGTGCCCGTCGGGGGAACAGATCTCGATCAGCGTGACGTCCCATTCACCCATGCTGGCCGGGCGCTCCCGCACGTCGCCGATCCCGGCGGGTCCTTCCAGGCCTTCCACGAGCAGGTCCCGGGCGAGTACCCAGTCGACGTAGCGATTGCCGCGGGTCTGGATCTCGATGGTGACCGCGTAGGGATCATCACTGCAGTAGATCCAGCGCGTTACGACCGGCGCCGCCGCTTCGTGCAGCAACGCGAACATGTCGTGGGCAACTGCCGCGCCGTCGTAACTCGTCATCCTCGGCCGCCTCTCCGCGCTGGTTCTCCGGAGTTATGAGGTGCACGCCGCGAGCGGTGCACACTCGAAACATCGCCGAGGAGGGCCGTTACGTACCACCAGAGCCCTAGGTTCACCCCAACTGATGTACCCGGGGCGGGTGAAGCTTCCCCGGCGCTCACAAGCCCAGCGACCGGCCGATCATTTCCTTCATTATTTCCGTTGTGCCGCCGTAGATCCTGGTCACGCGGGCGTCGGCGAATGCCCGGCCGATGGGGTGCTCGAGTGTGTATCCATAGCCACCGTGCAGCTGCAGGCAGTAATCGACTACCCGTCCTTGCAGTTCGGTGCACCACCATTTGGCCTTCGCGGCATCAGCGGGGCTCAGCTCACCGTCACCAAGAGCCTCCACACAGCGATCAGTGAAGGTCTGCGCGATGTCGATCTCCGTGGCCATCTCGGCCAGCCGGAAGCGGGTGTTCTGGAACGTCCCGACCGGCGACCCGAACGCGCGGCGATCCTTGACGTAGGCCAGCGTCAGCTCCAGCGCGGCGCGCGCCCCGGCGACCGCCGCCACCGCCATCGACAGCCGTTCCTGGGGCAGCCGGTCCACCAGGTGGGCGAAGCCCCGCCCCTGGGCGCCCAGCAGGTTGGCCACCGGCACCCGCACGTCGCGGAAGAACAGCTCAGCGGTGTCCTGCGCGTGCTGGCCGAGCTTGGCGAGATTACGGCCGCGCTCGAAACCCGCCATCCCGCGCTCCACCACGAGCAGGCTCATTCCCTGGTGCCGCAGCTTCGGGTCGGTTTTCACGGCAGTGATCACCAGATCGGCGTTGATCCCATTGCTCACGAATGTTTTCGAGCCGTTGAGCAGGTAATGGTCCTGGTGGCGGATCGCGGCGGTGGTCATGCCCGCCAGATCCGATCCCATCTCCGGCTCGGTCATCGCGATCGCCGTGATCAATTCTCCGGAGGCGATTCCCGGCAGCCACCGATGCCGCTGTTCGTCGGTGGCCAGGTCCAGGAAATACGGCAGGCAGATGTCGTTATGTAAGGTCAGCCCGAGACCCGCGCCGGCGAGGCCGGCACGCATGATCTCCTCACCCAGTACAGCGTTGAACCGGAAATCGGATACCCCACCGCCCCCGAACTCCTCCGGAATCGCCATTCCCAGGAAACCCGCGGCCCCGGCGATCGTGAACACCTCCCGCGGCACGATCCCGGCCGTGGCCCAGGCGTCCGCGTACGGCACGACCTCCTTCGCGAGGAACGCGCGCACGCTCTCCCGGAACGCCTCATGCTCGACCTCGAACAGCCGACGGCGCATATCCCGATGTTAGCCCCGTTTTTCATCATGATCCGATTACCGGCTCGGTCTAGGCCCACCGTGGCAGCACTGGTGCTGGACGCACACTCCCCGCCACCGCCGGGTCACGCGAGCAGCTCCCCGAGCACATCGAACAACAGCATTACCGCCTGGCCCTCCAGCGTGATCGCGCAGCACCGCTCAGCACGGGCGTCCAGCACGAGCCGATCACCTTCGCACCGGATCACCAGGCTCCGGGAGCGCCATGCACCTCACACCTGGCCGGGATCTCGATCCAGGGTTCACTCACCACGAGAGCCCCGATCGCTGAGCCGGCGCCGGCGCACAGGACTCGCAGCGACTGCGTCCCGGATCGGTCAGGCTCGCCGAGTGCACTACGAAACCGCACACGGCGGGATAGCGACCCTCGGCACGGTGACTGGCGGTCATGCCCTCGTCGGTGACCCGATGGGTGGCCCCGGTGGGTCCGTCGGTCATGTCAATCCCTGGTTGTCGCGGTGCCGGGCTGCTCGCGCGCCGGCCCCTCGCCCGGTGTTTTCCGGCCATGAATACCCTCCGTTGGTCAGGTGGTCTCATCGTGAAGCACTTTCGCGACCGCGAAGGCCAGCAGCCGGCGGAGCTCCTCGGTGGCGGTCCAGGTCATGATCGCGGTCTCTCCCGGCGGGGTGCGCAGCGAGACCCGGTGCTCGGTCACACCCACAACGACCAGGCGAGACCGCCCACCCACGTCCTCGCATTCGACTGACCACATGGTGCCATCAGCCACGCTAGCCCTCCGGAGTACAGTTCGGACTACTGAAACGCAGTCTTCACGTGCGGTCGCGACCATTATGCATTGGTCGCGACCAATTTGACAACTGGCCATCGGGGGACGGTGCGTAACCGGCGGTCGACTAGGGTTGTGGCGTGACCGAACCCGGTGGCGCACCCCGCGCCCGGGCGCTAGCCGGGGCGCTTCGCCAAGCGCGCGAAGCGGCTAAGATCAGCGTGCGCGAAGTCGCCCGCAGGCTCGGCATCGTGCACTCCGTGGTGTCGTACTGGGAGACCAGCAAGCGGGTGCCGCGACTAGAGGACGTCGCTAGCTATCTCACTGCGATCGGCGTGACCGGTGACGAACGGGAAGCCATCCTCGCTCTGGCCCGGCACGCGAGCGACCAGGACTGGCTGACGGTCGGCATCCCTGGTATCTCTCAGCAGCTCGCCGGGACCATGGAGTGCGAGCGCGCCGCTGCGGCGATCATCGACTGGTCCCCGCACATTGTCACCGGCCTGCTCCAGACCTCCGACTACGCGCGAGCGATCATCGGCAGCGAAACTCTTCCCACTGCCGAGGTCGAGGCGCGGGTGCTGGTGCGGATGGGACGGCGCGACGTCATCATGCGCAGCAACCCGGTCCGGCTAACCGCCTACCTCGGCGAGGCCGCCCTGCACGAGATGATCGGTGGGCTCCGGGTGATGGCCGACCAGCTCCGCCACCTGATCAAGCTCGCCGAGTCGGACACGATCACTATTCAGATCGTCCGGTCCTACCAGGGCTGGCACCCCGGACTGCACGGCCAGTTCGTGCTCTACGACTTCGACGGCTCGCCGTCCATCGTCCTGCTCGAACACCACCGGACCGGCGCGTTCGTGGCCGACCAGGACGACGTGGCCGCATACAAGACCGCAGTGGACAAGATCCATCAGCTGGCGATGAGCCCGGCCGAGTCTCTCACTCTCATCACCCAGACAGCTCACGAATTGGAGGCTGCGAGATGACCGAGATGCGCTGGCGGAAATCCAGTCGCAGTGGGGTAGAAGGCAACTGCGTCGAACTGGCGCACCCACCGGGTGCCATCCGAGACAGCAAGGACCCCGCAGGCCCGGTGTTCCTCGTACCCGACATGGCGGCATTCCTCCGCGAGATCAAGCAAGGCCGATTCGACCCCCGCTGATCCCACGCCACACACCGGCGGGTGCAGGAGCCACTGTCCGCGCAGTCACTCTAGTGACAAGTCCTTAGTTTGGCAGTGCCTCTAGTCTCGCGGTGACGCGAGCGATCTCCGCGACGCTCGCGTCCCGGCGTGCCTGAGTCTTGGCCACGACGTCGGCGGGCGCTTTGTCGGTGAACGCCGGGTTGCTGAGCTTGGCGTCGCACGCCGCGAGGTCCTTTTCCACTGTGGCGAGGTCTTTGGTCAGCCTCTTGCGTTCCGCGGCGAGGTCGACCGCGCCCTGCATGTCCAGTTTCACGGTGACGATCCCGCCGGTGAGACTGACTTCCAGCGAAGTGGATGCGGTGAATGACTCCGCGGCGGCGTCGAGCCGGGTCAGCGCCCGGGCCGCCGCTTCGTGAGCCCCCAAACCGGCCGCGTCCGCGCCGTGCAGGCGGGCGGCGACCCGCTGGGCGGGCTTGAGCCCCTGATCGGCGCGAAACCGGCGGATCTCGGTGACGAGCTTGCGCACGTCCTCGATCCGTCGCGCGGCGCCGGTAGCGGCGAGGCGGCCCGTTGCCCTCGGCCAGTCGGCGACCACGATCGACTCCCGGGAGGTGAGCGTGGTCCACAGTGTCTCGGTGATGAATGGCGCCACCGGATGCAGAAGTCGCAGCACGGTGTCCAGGACGTGGCCCAGCACAACCCGGGTGCTCCGCGCGCGTTCTCCGCCCTCGGAGAGCTGGACCTTGGCCAGTTCGAGGTACCAGTCGCAGAACTCGTCCCACACGAAGTGGTATAGCGCCTCGCAGAGCTTGCCGAGATGAAAGCCCTCGAACAGCGTGTCCACCTCAGCCACCAGGGTGTCGGCGCGGCCGACGATCCACAGGTCGGCGTCGGTGAGC
>DASTBN010000748.1:0-3675 GCA_035712045.1 Pseudonocardiaceae bacterium | reverse complement strand
TACTCAGCCATCGTCGCTCACCGTGCTTGCAGCCAGACGCCGAAGCCGAATAACTCCTCGAAGACCGCCGACGTCAAGCCGACCGCGCTCACCCATCCAGCGGCTCAGCCAACGCATCAGCCGCACGGACTCGCTCACCGGCAACGGCGCATAGCCCAGCACCGCCATGCCCACTGCCACCTACCCCACAACTGGCTCAGGTCGCGGCCTTGCAGCGGGTTCCCTCGGCCGGGAGTGCCAGGCTGGTGAGGTAGCTGATCCCGGCGTTGTCGACGCAGTTGTTGCCTTGCAGGAAGGCGGTGTGCTGGGTGCCTTCGTAGGTCAGCAGGCGGGCTTTGAGGTCGTTGGCGAGGTTGACACCGGCCTGGTAGGGCGTGGCCGGGTCCGACGTCGTGGAGATCACGAGCACCGTGGGCAGGCCCGGGGTCTGCGGGTGGTGCGGCTTGCCGGTGGACGCCACGGGCCAGAACGCGCAGTTGTCTAGCGCGGACGACGCTGGCTGCCCGGTGTCCAGGAAGGGCGCGACCTTGCGGTACTCGGAATCGACCTCGCGGGCCGCGTTCGGGTCCTTGACCGGTGGATTGTCCACGCAGAGAACAGCCTGGAACACATCCATTTCAGCGGAATAGGATCCGTCCTGCTGGCGCCCATTGTAGAGGTCGGCCAGGCGCATCAGCGTCTCACCATGATGCTGGACTAATTCCTGCAGGCCCTTGTTCAGCACCGGCCAGAGATCAGACAGGTACAGCGCTTGAATAGCGCCGATCGTGGCGTCACCGTAGGAGAGCTTCCGCCCGTCGGCGACGACCACGGGCTGAGTGACCAGCGGGCGGACCAGCTCCTGGAACCTGGCGGTGGCCCGGTCCTTATCGGTGCCCACCCCGCAATCAGGGCGGACCACGCACCACGCGACGAATCCGTCAAAAGCTTTCTGGAACCCCCGGCCCTGCTCGATCTGCTGCGAGCTCGGGTCCTGGGCCGGGTCGACAGCGCCATCGAGAATCATGGCACGGACGTTCTTCGGGAAAGCCTCGGCATAGGTGGCGCCGATCCGGGTGCCATAGGAGTACCCGAGGTAGGTCAGCTTCTCATCCCCGAGCGCGGATCGCATGATGTCCATGTCACGGACCACGTCACGCGTGCCGATATTGGCGAGCACATCCTTGCCGGTCCGGCTGGCGCATCCCTCGTTGTCAGCCTTTTCCTGATTCTCCTTCTTCGTGATCCCGGCGGGGGACGTGTCGACGTCGAGATCCATCAGGCGCTCGGCGTCCCGTTCCGCCGGGGTGCGGCAGACGACCCGCGGTTCGCTCGCACCAACCCCGCGCGGGTCGAAACCCACGAGATCGAAACGCCGCCCGATGTCGTTGGCCGCGACCTGATCGACAAGGCTGGCCGCCGCGCTCGTCCCGGACCCGCCGGGACCGCCCGGGTTGATCACCAGCGAGCCGATGCGATGAGCCTGATCCGACGCCGGCCGCCGGAGCAGGCCAACCTTGATAATCTTGCCATCCGGGTTCGCGTAATCCAGCGGCACGGTGAGGCGCGCGCACTGCAGGTCGGGGTCGGCGAAGGTCTTCCTGTCGCGTGAGGACTCAGCGAAGGAGGTGCAACCGCCCCAGGACAGGCTCTGGCCGTAGAACCGTTCCAGGCCCTGAGGGACTGGGCCGGCGGGCGGGCGCGGCGAGGCAGGGCTGGCGGATGTGCACGCCAGCGCTAAGGACGCCACCCCCGCGAACACCATCCCGATGGATAGCCCACGCCCACGTTTCATCCCAGCACCCTCCGACTTGCCCGCTGTTCACCGCCCAATAGGAGCCCAGCAATGATCACATCACGATGATCACACCGCAGAACCGGGTCCCTACCGCCGGGTGAGCTTACCCATGAACGTGGTCGAGCATTTCCAGCAGGCTTTCCTTGATTTCCGGCCGGCCCCCAGCGACCAGGGTGAACGTCGCCTCTCGGACGAGCCGCTGAGCGTGTGCCCGGGCAACGATCCCACGGCTGCCGACCGCCACGACGAGCGCACCCGCGCTGCGATAAGCCAGCTCAGCCGCAGCGGCCCGGACGGCTGGCAGCCTCGCCGGGTCCTGGAGCCCGGTGTCGAAGCGGTGGCGGACAACGTCCCGCTGGGCGCTGAGCGCCTCCGCGATCTCGCCCCGCCCGGCTTCACCGATCATCCGGATGCATCGCGTGGCGATTCCCGTGGGCAGGCAGCCGCTGAGCCGGACGTTCCGGGGCTGGCCGGCGAGGAAGTCCTGAGACGAGATCTCAGCGGTGACTTTCTCCGCTGGCAGCGGGTAGTCCGCGAAGCGCAGCCGGACGGTGTTGCTGCCCTGGGCGGCCACCAGCCGCATGGGCTCGATGGTGATCCCGGCATCGGCCACCGGGTCGATCAGCCCGAAGATGATGGCGCCTTCCGAGTGTCCCTCGGCGATGGCCCGGTTGCGCGCGGCGACCTGCAGCAGGTCGATGAGACCCCACCCGGTGACGAACGGCGCCTCGCCGCTGAGCAGCCAGCCGCCATCGGTGGCGCTCGCCCACAGCAGCGGCGGCCGGGGGATCGCGCCGGCATAGGCCACACCGGCGCGCACCTCACCCCGGATCGCGGCGGCGGAGTACTTCTCCCGCAGCTCGGGGTTCGCGGTCCGGGTGAGGGCACGGACGACACGGTGGTGCTGCATCCAGGTGAATGTGGTGGCCAGGCAACCACCCGCGAGCGTCTCCATGATCTCGGCCAGATCCGCGAGGCTGACCTCGGCACCACCATGTTCCGGGTCCGCCGCGAGACCGTAAAAGCCCTGCTCGGCGAGCAGATCGAAATGACTACGGGGGATCACGCCCTGAGCGTCGACCTCGGCGGCCGCCGGGAACAGCACTCCCTCCGCGATCGTGTGGGCCCGCTCCAGCATGCTCACCACACCGGCCACGCTACCCCCAGCCCCGCGCGCGGGGACCCCTGGGCAGAATCGGATCCAGCCCGCGCCCTAACATCTGTGCGTGACGATTGACGCTGGTACAATGCTCGCCCACGCACATCGCCCAACCGCCGAGCTCACCCGGCGTGATGTCGCCCGCCTGATTCTCAGCGTGCCCTCGAAGGACGCGCTGGACGCGCTGCCGGCCTTGCGCCGTGAGTTGTTCGCGGCGCGCAACCCGTTCTCCGCCAAGTCCTGGGAGTCCGCTGAGGCTGTCCTGGAGCGGATCGCCCGCGGCGGGGCGACCGTCGGTGAGGTACACGGCTGGCTCGAAGCGACCGGGACGGAACCGACCGCAATCATTGGGCTGCACGTGTGGGAAGAGGAGCCCTCCCGCACACCACTCGCTCATGAGATGCACGACCTGCTGATCGCTCATCTCGAGGAGCGCCTCGCGGCTGGGGACATCGACCCCGACCAGCTGCTCACCGAGGACCCGGCGGCGCTGACCGCCTACCGCGCGCTGCAAGAGCGCTGGCTGAGCTCACCGCTGCCGGATGGCCGGGTACCCATGGACGAGCTGCTTGACGAGGCCGACGAGGACCTCTTCGCCGAGTGGGACGCCGCCCAGCAGGCCGCTCTCGACGAACTCCAGGACATCCTGGCCGAGGTGGGCGAGCGCCCCACCCCCGAGGCTGAGCTGCGGGTCGCGTGCCTGCGCCTGCGCACCGCGTTGCGGCAAGGGGGATGGCCT
>DASTBN010000747.1:0-2864 GCA_035712045.1 Pseudonocardiaceae bacterium | reverse complement strand
TCAGAGCGCTGACCGCTGATCTGCCGACGGCTACGCCAGACCGTCTGCCGCGGGCTGGCGGAAAGCGGCGGCGCCCGCAGCGGCGGCGCCGGAACCGGCGCGGCCTGGTCAGGGCATGGGCCAGTGTGAGCGTGCTCAACCTGGTGATCTGGGCCATCGTGTCGCTCACGACATTGCACTGGGTGTATCCGTGGTGGGTCTGGGTGGCCGGTCCGTGGGGCGCGATGCTGCTCATGGGCTGGCTGTCCGGGCGCGGCGAGGCTGGGCGGGGGCCGGTTTGAAGCCGGGCCTCACGGCGACGTAAACTATGGTGTCGGCGCGAGCACCGCGCTGGTTCTCAGCGTGTTTACAGGTGTCTGCGCAGGCCTCCCTGCTCAGCCGTGCGTTCGCCGCACTCGCCTCCCGCACGTCGTGAGGGCTGGAGTGTGCCCCTGCCGCGGTAAAACTGAGATGAGCAGGAAACGCGGAGGATATGGCAAAAAAAGACGGGGCGATCGAGGTCGAGGGCCGGGTGGTGGAACCACTTCCCAACGCCATGTTCCGGGTCGAGCTGGAAAACGGTCATCGGGTTCTCGCGCACATCAGCGGCAAGATGCGCCAGCACTACATCCGCATCTTGCCGGAGGATCGGGTTGTCGTGGAGCTCTCACCCTACGATCTGTCCCGGGGCCGCATCGTCTACCGCTACAAGTAACGGCACCACCACAAAACCGAAGGCCCCGGGTGCCTTGCCCGGCCCCGTGACCAGGAGAAGGCGACGTGAAGGTAAAGCCGAGCGTCAAGAAGATCTGCGACAAGTGCAAGGTGATCCGTCGGCACGGCGTGGTCATGGTGATCTGTGAGAACCTGCGCCACAAGCAGCGCCAGGGTTGAGCGGACCCCAGTGAGGTAGAAGACCTCCCCGCACCAGCCGATCCGAGAGCGCGGATCGGCACACCCCCGGGCACCAGGCCGGGGCCCGGGGGCGGCGCGTAGCCGCCCGACGGGGCGGGCGGGGAGCAGACCTGGTGAGGACGAGAGTAGGAGACTCGACTCGCATGGCACGACTCGCCGGCGTCGACCTGCCCCGCGATAAGCGGATGGAGATCGCGCTGACCTACATCTACGGCATCGGCCGTACCCGCTCGCACGAGATCCTCAGCGCCACCGGGGTGAGCCCCGATCTGCGTTCCAAGGACCTCTCTGACGAGGACCTCGTCAAGCTGCGGGATTACATCGAAGAACACCTCAAGGTCGAGGGTGACCTCCGTCGCGAGGTCCAGGCGGACATCCGCCGCAAGATTGAGATCGGCTGCTACGAGGGCCTGCGGTGGCGGCGCGGGCTGCCCGTGCGCGGGCAGCGCACCAAGACCAACGCGCGCACCCGCAAGGGCCCGAAGAAGACGGTCGCCGGCAAGAAGAAGGCCGGAAAGAAGTAGTTCAGCCACCCCTGACCTTGTTATAGGAGTTCACACCGAATGCCACCCAGGGCACGAGCCGGTACCGGCGTCAAGAAGGTACGGCGCAAGGAAAAGAAGAACGTCGCGCACGGTCACGCGCACATCAAGTCGACGTTCAACAACACCATTGTCTCGATCACCGATCCCACGGGCGCGGTGATCGCGTGGGCCTCCGCGGGTCACGTCGGATTCAAAGGCTCCCGCAAGTCCACGCCGTTCGCCGCGCAGATGGCCGCCGAGAACGCCGCCCGCAAAGCCGCCGAGCACGGCATGAAGAAGGTCGACGTCTTCGTCAAGGGCCCCGGCTCTGGCCGGGAGACGGCGATCCGGTCGCTGCAGGCCGCTGGCCTGGAGGTCGGCACCATCCAGGACGTGACCCCGCAACCGCACAACGGCTGCCGCCCGCCCAAGCGGCGCCGGGTCTGACGACGGCGGAGAGGAGAACTTCAGCGATGGCCCGTTACACCGGACCCGTCACCCGCAAGTCCCGCCGGTTCAAGACCGACCTGGTCGGCGGCGACCAGGCCTTCGAACGTCGGCCGTATCCCCCTGGCCAGCACGGCCGCGCGCGGATCAAGGAAAGCGAATACCTGCTGCAGCTGCAGGAAAAGCAGAAGGCCCGCTTCACCTACGGCGTCATGGAAAAGCAGTTCCACCGCTACTACGAGGAGGCCAACCGCCGCCCCGGCAAGACCGGTGACACGCTGCTGCAGATCCTGGAATCCCGCTTGGACAACGTCATCTACCGGGCCGGGCTGGCCCGCACCCGCCGCCAGGCGCGCCAGCTGGTGACCCACGGGCATTTCGCGGTCAACGGTGTGAAGGTGGACGTGCCCAGCTACCGGGTGTCCAAATTCGACATCATCGACGTCAAGCCCAAATCGATGCCGACGCTGCCGTTCGTGGTGGCCAAGGAGACTGTGGGCGACCGCCCGATACCGGCCTGGCTGCAGGTGGTCCCCAGCACCCTGCGCGTCCTCGTGCACCAGCTGCCCGAACGCGCCCAGATCAACGTCCCCATCCAGGAACAACTCATCGTCGAGCTCTACTCCCGATAACCCCGATAAGACCCCGGTATGGGGACATATCGGGGTCAGCAACCCCTCCGCCACCCCGATATGTCCCCATAACGGGGAGCGGAGACCGAGCGGGCGTCAAATAGTGGGCGCCTGACTAGGAGGAATGCCAGTCATGTTGATCACTCAGCGGCCTAACCTCAGCGAGGAGCCGGTTGACTTCACCCGGTCGCGGTTCGTTATCGAGCCCTTGGAGCCGGGGTTTGGCTACACCCTGGGGAATTCGCTGCGCCGTACGCTGCTCTCGTCCATCCCCGGGGCGGCGGTCACCAGCATCCGGATCGACGGGGTGCTGCACGAGTTCACCACCGTGCCGGGCGTCAAGGAGGACGTGACCGACCTCATCCTC
>DASTBN010000746.1:0-2645 GCA_035712045.1 Pseudonocardiaceae bacterium | reverse complement strand
GCAAACTGCTCGCCGCGGGTCTGGCCTTCGCGATCGGCCTCGAAGTGTTCATCGTGGTCGGCGGGGTGACCAAGCTGATCCCGCTGACCGGGCTCACCGCGCCGTTCCTCGCCTACGGTGGCTCCTCGCTGCTGGCCAACTACATCCTGGTGGCGCTGCTGCTGCGGATCTCCCACGCGGCCAGGGCCCCCGCCACCTCAGCAGCTCCGCGCGCACCGGCGACCCCGCTGGCCGATGCCCGCACCGAGATGGTGCAGCGCCCGTGAACACACCGCTTCGCCGGGTCGCCATGGCCATCATCGGCATGATCGTCCTGCTGCTGGCCAACACCACCTATATCCAGGTGGTCAAAGCCGAGGACTACCGCACCGATGCGCGGAACCGGCGGGTGCTGCTCGATGAGTACAGCCGTCCCCGGGGCCAGATCATCGCCGGCGGGCTGGCGCTGGCTAACTCGGTGGAGACCGGAGGGCAGTTGCGATTCCTCCGCTCGTATCTCAACGGCCCCCTGTACGCGCCGGTCACCGGGTACTACTCGCTGCGTTACGGCTCCGGGGGCATGGAGAACGCGATGGACTCGGTACTCAACGGTTCCGATGCCCGGCTGTTCGTCCGGCGAATCTCGGATCTGATCACCGGCCGGACGCCGAATGGCGGCAGCGTCGAGCTGACCATCAGGCCCGCTGTCCAGAAGGCCGCCTACGAGGCCCTGACCCGTAAGGGCTACACCGGCGCGGTGGTGGCGATCCAGCCCAGCACCGGCGAGATCCTGGCGCTGGTATCCACCCCCTCGTATGACCCGAACCAGCTCGCCTCGCATGACGGCACGCAACAGCAGAACGCCTGGACCGAGGCCACCTCGCAGGCTCGTCACTCGCCGCTCACCAACCGGGCGAGCTCCGCGATCTACCCACCAGGTTCGACGTTCAAGCTGGTGGTCACCGCAGCCGCGCTAGGAACCGGGCGGGCCACCCCGGACACCCAGCTCACCGCAGCGCCGGCGATCCAGCTGCAAGGCACCACGACGCTGCTGCGTAACTTCGCCGACCAGCCCTGCGGTGGTGGCGCCACTGTTGCCCTGACCCAGGCGCTGGTCCGCTCCTGCAACACCGCCTTCGCCGAGCTGGCCACCATGGTCGGTGAGAACGAGCTGCGCAAGCAGGCTCAGCTGCTGGGTATCGGGCAGCAGGACCTCACCATCCCGATCCCGGTCGCGCCCTCGACGGTGGGCGCGATTCCCGACGTCGCCGCTCTGCAGCAATCCGGTATCGGGCAGCGTGACGTCGCCCTCACCCCGCTGCAGAACGCGATGATCGCCGCCACCATCGCCAACAACGGGGTGCGCATGAAACCACAGCTGGTGCGCGGCATCTTGGCCCCGGACCTGTCCGTGCTGGAGCGCTTCGAACCTGAGGCGGCCGAGAGAACGGCGATGACCTCCGCTGTCGCGGCGCAGATCCGCGCCATGATGGTCGCCGCCGAAAACAGCTACCGCAACGACGGTAAAATCGCTGGGGTCAGTATCGCCGCGAAGACCGGCACTGCGGAACACGGCACCGACCCCAAGAACACCCCGCCGCACGGCTGGTACGTGGCCTTCGCGCCCGCCGATAACCCGCAGGTGGCGATCGCAGTGGTGGTGGAAGACGGTGGAGACCGCAATCTGGAGGCGACCGGCGGCTCGCTAGCCGCTCCCATCGGCCGCGCCGTCATCGCCGCCGCTCTCCGAGGAGTCCGCTGATGCCTCGCGCTCTGGTGGTTGTATGGCGGGGCTAAGTCCGGGCCACGTGCTGGTGGGGCGTTACCGGCTGGATCGCCTCATCGCCATCGGCGGGATGGGTGAGGTGTGGGAATCCGCCGACACCCGCCTGGACCGCCCGGTCGCCGTCAAGGTGCTCCGGCCTGAATTATCCGGGGACGCCGAGTTCCGCCGCCGGTTCCACGCCGAGGCCCGGATGACCGCGTCGCTGAACCATCCCGGGATCGCGGCGGTACACGATTACGGCGAAACGGCAGAAGAGCCGGATTCCTGTGCGTACATCGTTATGGAGCTGGTGGCCGGGGAGCCGCTGGACGCCGCCCTGTCCCGGCATTCCCGGCTCAGCACCGAGCAGACGCTGGACATCCTGGAGCAGGCCGGCCATGCGCTGCAGGCGGCGCACGAACGAGGCTTGGTGCACCGCGACATCAAGCCAGCCAACATCCTGATCACTCCCGTCGGCGTGGTGAAACTCACCGACTTCGGCATCGCCAGGGCTATCGACGCGGCACCGGTGACCGCTCACGGAATGGTGATCGGCACCGCGCACTACATCGCCCCGGAGCAGGCGGCTGGGCAGGAGACCGGCCCGGCTGGTGATGTCTATTCCCTCGGGGTGGTGGGCTACGAGTGCCTGGCCGGGCGGCGGCCTTTCACCGGGGACAACGCCCTGAGCGTGGCCATGATGCACATCCGGAACCCGCCGCCACCGCTGCCTCCGGATGTGCCCGCGCGGGCCCGGAAGCTGATCGAGACCGCCCTGGTCAAAGACCCCCGCGAGCGGTACCGCTGCGGCGGTGAGTTCGCCGCAGCCGTAGCGGCGGCCCGGGCCGGGCAATCACCGCCAGCGCCAGCGCCAGCGCCGGTGCGCCCCGCGCCCACCGCG
>DASTBN010000745.1:0-2306 GCA_035712045.1 Pseudonocardiaceae bacterium | reverse complement strand
CCGGATCTGGTCACGCTGGCCAAGCTGCCGGGTGAGGCGGTGGATCTGCGACGGGTCTGGGCCGGGCGCACCGAGTACGGCCAGGACTGGCACATCCCCCTCGCCGGGGGTCACACCCTGACCGCCGGGGCGACCGGTGCGGGCAAGAACTCGGTGATGTGGTGCCCTCTCGTGTCGATCGCCCCCGCCCTCCGTGACGGCCTGGTGCGGGTCTCGGGGATCGACCCCAAGGGCATGGAACTGGCCTACGGGCGGGGGATCTTCCACCGCTACGCGGTCACCGGCGCCGAGGCCCTGGCCGTGCTCGATGAGTTGATCGAGGCGATGACCGCCCGTAAGACCGAGTTCGCCGGGCGGGTGCGCACAGTACCGATCAGCCCCGAGCACCCCCTAGAGCTGGTGGAATTCGATGAAATCGGCGCGCTCACCAAATACACCGACCGCAAAACCCGCGAGGCGATCACCGAACGGGTGGCGCTGCTGACCACCCAGGGCCGTGCCCTGGGGTTCACGGTACGCGGCTACGTCCAGGAACCCACCAAGGACACCGTCCCGGTCCGGGAGTTGTTCCCCCGCCGGATCTGCCTGCGCGTCTCGGCGAAATCTCACGTGGGGATGGTGCTCGGCGACCAGGCCTACGAACGGGGCGCCTGGGCCAACCGGATCACCGACGCCGAGGCCGGTGTCGGCTACGTCTTCGGCGAGGGCATCCGCGAACCGCTGCGCGTCCGCGCCGGGTGGGTCCCCGACCAGGCGATCAAACACCTCGAAACCGTTATCACCAGCCCCCTCACGCCCGACAGCCCGGTTCTGGCCCTGCCCACCACATCCGCTCACGGAGGCACGGCATGACCACTGCCACTTCTGGCACCGGCACTTCTGGCACTGGCCTGAGCGTCGTGCGGGCAGCTGGATTGCTCGCTACCCACCTCACCGGTCATGGCTTGCCTGAACCGGTGTCGCTAATCGTGACAACCGGGTGGGAACAGGTGAAGGTCTCGGCGCAGCTGCCGTGCGCCACCGTGCCCGAGGTCGCGGGTGACCTGCTGGCCTGGATCAACACGCTGGGCACCGTCACCGTTCAGGCGTGGAGGCCTCCCGAGGGTGACCGGGTGCACCTGTCCATCGCTGCCATCCTGGCTGATCTTGTGGACGCCGTCGAGCTCAACGTCTTCGCTGGTGCGAAGGACGACCCGGCTCTCTTCGCCGACCTCAACCCCGGCGAGCGCCGCGCCGTGTCCCTGGACGAGCTGCGCGGCTGGACCGTGCCCGCCACAGCCAGCCCGGTCCCGGAAGCACCCGAGGCCCAACGATGAGCCCGGCCGCCACCCTGCCCCCACGCACCGTCGAGGAGATGGTCAACCGGGCCGCCCGGCCGGACTTCGACCGGTGGGCCGAGCAAGTAGCCCGCTGCGGGCACTGCGCCCACCCAGTCCGACTCCGCGGGCGCGTCGAGCACCGCTCAGCCACCGGTGAACGAGTCGCGTACTCGACCGATACCGAACCGGATCGGGTGCTGCTGATCCGCTGCGGGAACCGGCGGGCGGCGGTGTGCCCGTCCTGCTCCTACGAATACGCCGGGGACATGTGGCAATTGCTCTACGCCGGGGCCGCCGGTGGCCGTAAAGGCGTCCCCGAGTCGATCCAATCACACCCGCTGGTGTTCGCCACCCTGACCGCACCCGGATTCGGGCCGGTGCACACCACCCGCGCCGACCGAACCGGCAGACCCGCGCGGTGCCGGCCCACCCACGGCACTCCACGACTGTGCCCGCACGGGCGGCCCACCTGGTGCACCGCCATCCACGCCGAGGACGACTCCCGCCTCGGACAACCTCTCTGCCCGGACTGCTACGACTACCCCGCCCACGTCGCGTTCAACTGGCACGCCCCCGAACTCTGGCGCCGATTCGCCATCACCCTGCGCCGCACCCTGGCCCGCACAGCGGGCCTGACCGCGGCCGAGTTCGCCCGGCGCGCCCGGGTGTCGTTCGTGAAAGTCGCGGAGTTCCAGCGCCGCGGCGTGGTCCACTTCCACGCCCTGATCCGCCTCGACGGACCTGGGGAGGACTACCAGCCGCCACAACTGGGCATCGGCGCGGCAGAGCTGGCGCGGGCGATCCGCCAGGCCACCGCGCACGTGCGGCTCACCGTCGCGATACCCGGCGGAGCTGATCTGGTGCTGCGCTTCGGGACCCAGCTCGACACCCAAACCGTCAACGGCGGCCCAGCAGGCGAGCTGACCCCGGAGCACGCCGCGCGCTACATCGCCAAATACGCCACCAAGAGCGCCGAGGACTTCGGCC
>DASTBN010000744.1:0-5282 GCA_035712045.1 Pseudonocardiaceae bacterium | reverse complement strand
GGGGCGGGATCGATGCCGATGATGAGCCAGTAATACACATATCCCATCAGCAGGAAATACGCGTTCATCACCAGATGCGCCCCGTGCGATGGCGCTACGGCGTCGTAGAGGCCAGCGAAGTACAGCAGAGCGAACGACGTGACGTATACACCCAGCGCCATCACCGGGTGCGTAACCATTCGCACGATCCGGGATTGGGTGAACGCCCGCAGCCATTCTCGCGGGCCCGGTGGGTCGCCCACTCCCGCCGCGGGAAGCGCGCGCAGCGCCAATGTCATTCCCGCGCCGAGCACCAGCAGGATCGGAGTCACCATTGACAGCAGCATGTGGGCGCCCATGTGCACGCTGAACATCGCCATCGAATACCGGCCGATACCCGAGGACGTGGCGATCAGGATGACCGCGCAGCCGCCCAGCCAGGCCGCTGTGCGGCGCGGCGGCCAGCTCTCGCCGCGCCGCCGCAGCCGCCGCACTCCGGCGAGGTACGCGCTGGCAAGCGCCACCGCGGCGGCGCCGAACACCAGATCCGGCCGCCAGTCCAGGAGCAGCCGCGACAGGGTAGGCGGGCCGGCGAGGTCGTAACCCAGGAACACCTCGGTCCGGCTGGGCTGGGCGAGTCCCCCGGGCAGCGCGGTCCGGCCCAGCGCGGCGGCCAGGCCGATCGTCGCGAACATCACCAGCATCTCGGTGCCGCCGAGACGCAGGATCGACGACCGGTCACCCCGCTCGGTCACCGCCGCTACCGCGCTGCGGCGGTGCAGCCAGCCGATCACGCCCAGCACGAGCAGTGCGGCGGCCTTGGCGGATACCAGCAATCCGTAGGTGGTGAGCAGCTGCCCGGGGCGGACGCGGACCAGCGCGTTGATCACCCCGGAGCTCGCCATCACGATCCAGCAGATCAGTGCGAGTCGCGAGAACCGCGAGCAGGCCAGTCCCGCGTGCGCTCCCCCGCGGGCGAGGTGGGCCAGCAGAGCGATCAAGCCGCCGACCCAGAGCGCCGCGGCGATCAGGTGATAAAGCAAGCTGTCGGTGGCGATGTCGTGCGCGCCGCTCGCCGTGGAGTGCCCGGTCAGCGCCAGCGGCATCAGCCCGATGAGCGCCAAGACGAACAGCCGCACCGCCCCAGCCCAGCTCAGCGCGGACCAGCAGAACCCGGCCAGCACCAGCGCTGTTCCGGCGGTGAGCGCCCAGGCGCCGATCGGGGGCGATGCCGAGGCCATCGACGCTAGCAGCCGGGGATCCAGTACCTGGGTCACCGGGCGGCCCAGGGCGTCAGCGGCCAGCAGGGGAACCATCCCCGCCGCGCTCAGCGCCCAGATCACCGCAGCGACGCTCGCGGTCCGCACCGCCGCGTAACCGCCGGTATCGAAGTAACCGGACGGCTGGGGCGGCACCAGAAACGCGGCCAGCAGCAACGACCCCACCGCGACCACCGCAGCGCACTCGCTGATCACCCGCCCCGCGGGCAGGGCCGCCCGGGTAAACAGCCCAGGATCCGGCACGCCCAGCCCAGTGATCCCGTCATCGCCCAGGATCAGGGTGATCCCCGTGCCCACCGCGATCCCCAGCAGCATCGCGACCGCCACCAGCACACGCACTCGCTGACGCGCCCCTCCCCCGCGATGCGCAACGGTCCCGACACCCACCCAGCCAACCCTAAACACCCTCCCCCGCAGGCCGTTCATGGGGCTCAGCGGGTTTTAGGGTGCTCTCTCATCCCGCTGAGCCCGCTGAATGCGATCCGGTGGCGGCTCGCCGCTAGGCTGCTCACGGGCGATGACCATCGCCCTGGCCCCCGTAGCTCAGCTGGATAGAGCAAGCGACTTCTAATCGCTAGGCCGCAGGTTCGAGTCCTGCCGGGGGCACCCAGAACATGGGCAACATCAACGGCTGAGCGGCTGGTACTCGTAGACATCTATCAGGTGTGAATACCAGCCGTTTTGGCTGTTGGCGGTCTTGTCCCGCCAGCCTGTGCCCGCTCCGACATGCCCCTCGTCGTACGGGGCGGTACTGGCCCATGATTACCGGCTGTTGGCCGGTCGTTGCGTCTCGTCGGCCCGTCGAGCACTCCATGATCACGGCGTATCGGTGGCCGTCTTCAGGCACCCGCTCGGGGCATGACAGCGCATTTGGATAGTTTGATCTTGGTCAATGCTGCGAGTGCTGTAGATCAGGGCCATGATTAATGCTGAAATGTGAGGAACCTCTGCCAGCGTCCGATGGGTGACTCACTCTCGTTAGCTGAGGCATCGATGATCGGGGTGCTTCAGCGGTTGCATGCTGTTTCAGCGAGGCGTTTGAGGGTTGGAGCGTGGGTGATTACCTCATCGGGAGACTCCCTCGGGGCGTGGATGGCTGTGCTGGGCATACCGCGCGAGGACTTCGGGCCTGCGAGCTGAGCCGGCTGTGGTTGTACCGATGACAGCGCGGGTACCTCGGATTGTGTCGCTGCTCCCGTCTGCGACCGAGATCGTGTGCGCTCTGGGGCTGATCGACTCGGTGGTTGGTGTGACCCACGAGTGTGACTACCCCAGCGGCGTTGCGGGCAAGCCCCGATTGACTGCCAGCCGCATCTCGCGGCGAACCATGAACAGTGCGGAGATCGACCACGCGGTCCGCGCGCAACTCGACGGGCATGGCTGCATCTACGACCTTGACGAGGTCCGGCTGCGGTCACTGGCGCCGGAGCTGATCCTGACCCAGGAGCTGTGCGAGGTGTGCGCGGTCAGCTACCGCACCGTGATGCGGGCGGCGCGCAGGCTGGACACCGATATCACGGTTATCTCACTAGAGCCGGCCACCATCGCCGACATCCTGGCCAACATCGCCACCGTTGGCGAGCTGAGTGGCCGCCCGGCCGAAGCCCAGGCCCTGGTGCGGAGCCTGGGCGCCCGGCTCGACGCCCTGGAAAGATCGTTGTTAGGAGTCACCCGCCGCCCGCGCACTTTGGTCCTCGAATGGCTGGAGCCGCCCTTCGCGCCAGGACACTGGGTACCCCAGCAAGTGAGCGCCGCAGGGGGTGATGCGGGATTCGGTACCACGGGCGCGGCGTCCCGGACAACTACTGCTGAGGAAATCCGCGCCTACGCCCCGGAGGTCATCGTGCTGGCCCCCTGTGGTTTCTATGCCCACGACACGATGCGTGAGCTGCCCAAAGCCCGACTACCCAGCTGCTGGCCAGAACTGCCCGCAGTCAGAAACGGCAACGTATGGGCACTCGACGCGACCTCATACTTCAGCCGACCGGGACCCCGGGTCATCGACGGCGCCGAAATCCTCGCGCGCATCCTTCACCCCGACAAAATCGGCCCACCCGAGCCGCACCACGCCCTGCGCATACCACCCGAACTGATGCGAGCCAGCCCATAAGGCACGGGAAACGGCGCTACCTAACATGCAAGAACACCACACACGAACTAGGCAACCCGCCTGACAACCATCCAGAACCCTCCACACAATGATGAACAACGATGCTGACCAACAAGCAGTATTGCCGCTGGTTAGCACCGCTCCCGGGTCTGTGATCGGGCGGTCTGCCTGGTCTCCCAGAAGATCTTGTCAATTTCAAGAGCATTGCCCTCGCCGGGCGGGCAGACCTCCGGGACGGTCAGCCACCAGAACCGCCGCCGGCAGGGGTCGGGTGGACGGGTGTGGCGTCTCCCCGGCCTCCCTCCCGGGCTGGCGCGCGGCCGGGCTGCGCCAGGCCGGCGGGACGCCACACGACCTCCAGCGCGCGAGATCGGCACTCGGCCCGTCGAACGTCGAGAAGTTATCGAGAAACCCGGAGAAGCACCAAGAGCGTTCCTCCTGGCCAACCCCACCGCGTCCGCCCGTTGGCGCAGGTGGCGAAGCGTGGGGCGGACGAGTTGGCCTGTAAGCCGGATCCTGTGGCTCGGCAGGCACACGATCAACCGCATGGTGTGCCTGAGACACCTGCGTCAAGCGCTCTGCGCGGATCGGGTTGATAGAGCGGGCTAGAAGTCCGTGCCCTGTGCGGGTGGATAGGGTGCCCCGCAGCAGCCCGTCGGTGTGAAGGGGGTCAGCTTGCGATGGTCGCTGCGCTAGACGCGGTAGGTGAGGTAGGGAGATCAGTACAGCGGGGGGGAGCGGTCAGTGGTGTGGGAGGGTTGGTCGCTGGCCGTTATCGCCTGATTTCTCGGTTGGGTGGTGGGGCGATGGGTGTGGTGTGGCAGGCCTACGACGTGGTGTTACATCGCGTCGTTGCGATGAAGCGGCTGGTGTTGCCCTTGGGGTTGGTCAAGGCCGAGGGTGAGGAAGTCGCCAGCCTGGTGATGCGGGAGGGGCGTATCGCGGCCCGGTTGCAGCACCCGCATGTGATCGCGGTTTATGACGTGGTGGAGCACTGCGGCCGCCCATGTCTGATCATGGAGTATTTGCCGTCCAGGAGTTTGGCCACGGTGTTGTCCACTCATGGCGTGCTGGTGCACGGGGCGGTGGTCAGCATCGGCCGCCAGATCAGTTCTGCGCTGGCCGCCGCGCACGAGGCGGGCGTCGTGCATCGGGATATCAAGCCGGGCAACGTGCTGCTCGCCGATGATGGCACGGCCAAGATCGCGGACTTTGGTGTCTCCCAGGCTGTGGGTGATTTCACCGTGGCCGCCCTCGGGATGCTGGTGGGGACGCCCGCTTATTTCGCCCCGGAGGTGGCCCGGGGTCATAGTGCCGGCTTCGCCTCGGATGTGTTTTCGCTGGGCTCCACGCTCTATACCGCGCTGGAGGGCAGCCCGCCGTTTGGGATCCATGACGACACTGCCGCGTTGCTGGATCGGGTAGCCTCGGGTGTGATCGTCCCTCCGCGGCGCTGTGGTGCGCTCACTCCTTTGGTGCTGCACCTGCTACGACGTGATCCCCGGGAGCGCCCCACGATGCGTCAGGCGCAGGCGGTGCTGGCCAGGCTGGGCGAGGGTCTGACCGGATCCCCCGGCGGCATGCCCGTACGCACGCTGCCGCTATCCAGAGTTGATCCGCCTGGGCAGCCGCTCCCGGGCGTGCCGCGCGGCTGTGTGGCGCCGGTTGCGCCGGAGCGGACCCCGGGCACCGCAGGGTCGGTCCCGGTGGATGCCTCAGCTGCTCAGCCACTCGCCGGGGACGATGAGCTGGAGTGGTCGGGAGCCCACCTTTTGCTGGTCGGCGCCATCACGGCGGCAGTGCTCACGGCAAGTGTCCTGGTGACTTTCTTCCTAGACCGTAACAGCGTCTCGAGCAGTCACACCGCAGCCCTGGCACATACCTCGGGTGTTGCTGCTTCCACTCTGCGAGCC
>DASTBN010000743.1:0-2473 GCA_035712045.1 Pseudonocardiaceae bacterium | reverse complement strand
CGGAGTACGCGGCAGTTTCCTATAGGATTAGATGGAGGAAGACCTACTGGGTGACGGCGCCGTTAACGATTTATTACGAGCTGAGAGATCGTTTTCTGCCCGGTCCGGGGGTCGTGGATTTGCTATACGATCTCGCGCGTGAGTGCCAGCGTTGCGGACATGGTCCGGGCGGAGATCGAGGAGGCGATCCTGTCGGGGCGGCTCCCAGCGGGTGGCCGGGTGAACGCCGACGACCACGCCCGGCGGATGGGTGTCAGCCACATCCCGGTGCGCGAGGCGCTGCGCGCGCTGCAAGCCGATGGATGGATCGTGCAGCGCCGCAACCAGGGAGCGTTCGTCCGCGACCGCGACCCCCGCGACCTGGCGGATCTCTTCGAGGCGCGCCTGCACCTCGAAGGCGACATCGCCGTGCTGGCCGCGCACCGCAGAACCGCCGCGCAGCTCGACGAACTCGATCGGATCCTGGACCGGCAGGCCAGTGTCGGCGACCCCGGTGAGCGGGCCCGGATCAACGCCGAGTTCCACGTGTGCTTGGCCGCCTGCTCGCAGAACGCGGTGCTCACCGGATACCTGCGTGACCTCAGCAAGCGGGTGCGGTTCTACTTCCTGCCCACGGCGGCGATGCGGCGGGCGGACTCACTGGCCGAGCACCGGGCGATCGTGGACGCCCTGCGGCGCCGCGACGGCGAGACGGCCCAGTCCCTCGTCCGGGCACACGTCGCCGATACCCGCGACGACGCCGCCCGCGCTATGACCACCCCGGACCGGCAAGGCCGGGACGGCCACGTGCACGAGCTGCGATCATGATCCGCGGCGAGCGTGTTAGAACCCCGGTGCGGAGCATTGCCCGAGTCGTAACCCGAGCACGGTGTTGGGCTGGCCGTCATTGGTGGGTGGGGGGACGTTCCCGGTGCAGCTGAGCGCGCCGGTGATGGTGTTGTTTTCGATCTCGGTTGTGGTGGTTTCGGTATCCGGCCCGTGGCCGGTGGTGGCGTTCACGGTCAGGCTCAGCAGGAACTGATTGCCGCCGATCTCGGCGAGCCCAGCGTTGGCGTCCAGGGTGACGATGCCGGCGAACCGGTTGCCGGCGCAGCTGGGCTGGCCGTCGTCACCGTTGTCGCCGAGCAGGACGAATCCGGTGGTGGAGCGGATGGTGGTCAGGCCATTAACACTGCTGGCGCAGACGGTGAGGGCGCCGGCGGTGGTGCTGGTGAGGGCGCCGGTGAGGTTGGACTGGCTCAGCGAGAGCGCGGCACCGGGCTGGACGGTGACCGTGCCGAGCACGGTGGCGTTGGTGAGGCAGGTCGAGCCGGTGACGCTCAGCGCGCCGGGCACCACACCGCTGATCGTTCGGCCGCAACCGACGAGCTGGTTCAGGGTGGTGGAGGTGCTGGGCAGGAAGTTGTTATCGCCGCTGTAGCTGGCGGTGATGCTGTTTGTCCCGACTTGCAGCCCGGAGGTGGTGAGACTGGCCCGGCCGCTGGCGTCCAGTGGGCCGGTGCCCAGCACGATCGTGCCCCTGCGGAAGCTCACGGTGCCGCTGGGGGTGCCGCCGCCGGGCGGATTAGCGGTGAGGGTCGCGGTGAACGTCACGGCCTGGCCGAACACCGAGGGGTTGGCCGAGGAGCTCAGCGTCGTGGTGGTGGCCGCCTTGACGATGGTGATCTGGGTGGTCGTGGTGGCATCAGCGTGGACCTGGTTGGTGGCGGTGATGGCGAAGACGAAGGTGCCGGCGGTGGTGGGGGTTCCGGAGATCACCCCGGTCGCCGGGTTAAGGGCCAGCCCCGCGGGCAGTGCCCCGGAGCTTAGGGCGTAGCTGGTCACCGGCGGCACGGCGGTGGCGACGAAGGTGTGGGTGTAGGGCGCTCCGACCAGGCCACTGGGCGGAGCTGGGGAGGTGAACACCGGCGCCGCTCCCAGCTGCCCGGAACCGTTGCCGCCCCAGCAGCGGGCAGCACCAGCGGTGGTGGCCGCGCATGTGTGGAAGCCACCGGCGTTGACGGCGATGACAGTGCCCAGGTCCGCGGGCGGGCTGGTCTTCCCGTCACCGCTGTCGCCCCAGCAGCGGGTGGTGCCTGCGGTGGTGATCGCGCAGGTGTGGAAGACACCCGCGGTGATGGCGGTGATGGTGCCCAGGTCCGCGGGTGGGGTGGCCCGCCCGGAACCGTTGTTGCCCCAGCAGCGCGCGGTGCCGGTGGTGGTGGCCGCGCAGCTATGGGTCTCACCAGCGCTGATGGCGGTGATGGTGCCCAGGTCCGCGGGCGGGCTGAGCTGACCGAAGTCGTCGCGGCCCCAGCAGCGCGCGGTGCCAGCGGTGGTGACCGCGCACGTATGGAAAATGCCGGCGCTGATGGCGGTGATGACGCCCAGATCGGTGGGCGGGGTGGCCTGCCCATCACCGTTGTCGCCCCAGCAGCGGGCGGTGCCGGCCCTGGTAAGGGCACAGGTGTAAAAATCGCCGGCCTCAAGCCGC
>DASTBN010000742.1:0-3038 GCA_035712045.1 Pseudonocardiaceae bacterium | reverse complement strand
GGTGACCCTTTTTGACGAGGAGAACCACGAGATCCCGCTGGGCGTCGGCCCGCTCAGTGCCGCTGAACACTGAGGTGACCTCCTCGATGGATCCGTACCACGGACACCGTCGGTGTGGGGCCAGATGGGCGTGCTGTTTAGGTGAGCATGGATGAACGGGAGCGAGACCCAGGAGTGCGGTGGTGAGTGTGAACGCGTCCGGGGACGCGGCGGGCTTCGCCGATCTGGCGCTGCGGCCGGAGTTGTTGCATGCGTTGGCTGGGCTTGGTTATGAGGAGCCCACGCCAATTCAGCGCGCGGCGATCCCGCCGTTGTTGCAGGGGCGTGACCTGCTCGGTCAGGCGGCGACGGGAACGGGAAAGACGGCGGCGTTCGCGTTGCCGGTGTTGCAGCGCATGTCCGGTGACCGGCGAGGCGCGGGGCCGGTGGTGCTGGTGCTTGTGCCCACGCGTGAGCTGGCCATGCAGGTCTCACAAGCGTTCCACCGCTACGGCCGTGCTCTAGGTGTCCGCGTCCTTCCGATCTATGGCGGGCAGCCGATCGGCCGGCAGCTGCGGGTTCTGGAACGCGGGGTCGATGTCGTGGTGGCCACCCCTGGCCGCGTACTTGATCATATCGGCCGGGGGACGCTTCGTCTGGGCGGTGTGGAGACGGTCGTGCTGGATGAGGCGGATGAGATGCTCGATATGGGGTTCGCCGAGGACATCGAGGCGATCCTCGACGGTACTCCTGAGGATCGGCAGACCGTGCTGTTTTCCGCGACGATGCCCTCGCGCGTCGATAGGATCGCTCGCCGCTGCCTGCGTGATCCGGTGCGGATTGAGATGGGCCGCGAGGCGAGGGCCGCGGGTACCGGCCCGCTGGTGCGGCAGAGCGCGTATGTGGTCACCCGCGCGCAAAAATCCGCCGCTCTCGGACGAGTGCTGGACGTGGAGGCGCCCTCGGCGGCGATCGTTTTCTGCCGGACCCGGGAAGAGGTCGACCACCTCAGCGAGACCTTGAACGGACGCGGCTACCGCACCGAGGCATTGCACGGTGGGATGGGCCAAGAGCAACGAGACAAGGTAATGGGGCGCTTGCGCAACGCGACCGCGGACCTGCTCATCGCCACCGACTTGGCTGCTCGCGGGCTCGACATCGAGCACCTGACCCACGTCATCAACTACAACGTTCCCGCAGCGCCCGACGCGTACATACATCGCATCGGCCGGGTCGGCCGTGCCGGCCGCGAAGGCGTAGCGATCACCTTCGCCGAGCCGCGAGAGCACCGGATGCTCAAGACGATCGAGCGGGTGACGAAGCAGCGGATCACGGTGGGGAAGGTACCCACGATCGCTGATCTGCGCGCACGACGCCTTGAGCTAACCCGCGCCGCGCTGCGGGAAAGCCTGCTCACCGACGACCTGGAGTGCTTCCGTGTCGTGGTTGAGACGCTCACCGAGGAGTTCGATGTCATGGAGGTGGCGCTCGCTGCGGTGAAGTTGGCTCACGAGGCCCTGGGGAGCGAAGCCGATGACGAGGAGATCCTCGAGGTCGCCGAGGAGCCCGGGCGCACGCGACCAGATCCCCCTGATGCCGAGGGGCGCGAAGGGCGGCGCGGCCGTGCCCGGACAGCTGAGATAACGCGCGTGTTCCTCGGCGTCGGACGCAGCAACGGGATCCGGCCACAAGATCTGGTCGGAGCGATCACCGGGGAGTCGCGTCTTGCTGGCCGCGACATCGGGGCGATCGAGATCGCCGATCGCTTCTCGCTAGTGGAGGTGCCCGAGTCCGCGGCCACCGAGGTGATCGCAGCTCTGCGGCGCATTACCATTAAGGGGAAAAGGCCTACCGTCCGCCGCGAGCACGACCCGGCGAGTAGGGTTGGCGGTAAGAAAACGGCCACCCCAGGCAAGCGCGGACGAGCTCGCTGACGGCGATGTCGCATCAACGGAGCACCGGGGCCCCGCCATGGGATCCGTGCCGCGCGCGTTGCCTGGGATGAGCCGCGTGTTACTCAAGGTGCGGATACTCGCAGACCGGGCGGTGTCTCGATCACTAAGGTGGCGTCACTGTCATGCCTGACGGAGAGCTCGCCTCCGGTGAATGGGATTCTGTGGACTTCGAGGCGGTGCAATCCCTCAGGCAGCGCGGGATTGAGAGTCACGGTCCCGGCCGGCACGTCGGGCTGGAGACCCAGGCACAGCGTGACGATCGCAAGCGGCACTCCGGCTGCCCACGCCTGGGGCCTGCACGCCGTGGGGTAGGGCACCGGAAAGTCGTCCGGCTCGCGACGGTGCCCACCGAACAGCTCTGGCAACCGATCGTCAAAGATCGCCAGAGTGTCGAGCAATTCACCTACCAGGCGGATCGCCACGTCGTCGAACCCATAACGTCGCAGACCTTCGCAGGCGATGAGGGTGTCGTGTGGCCATACCGAGCCCAGGTGATACGAGATCGGGTTGTAGCCCGCCATTTCGGCGGAGAGCGTACGCAGCCCCCACCCGCTGGACATGGCCGGACTCGCCAGCTGGCTAGCGACCTGCTCGGCCTCCAGCGGCGAGGGCACGCCGCACCACAGCAGGTGCGCCATGTTCGAGGTGATGGAGTCGACCTGGCGCTTGTCATGGTCCAAGGCCAGCGCGAACGAGCCCGGCCTGCCGTCAGCGCCCGGCTGCCAGTATCGCTGCCGGATCAGCTCGCGTAGCTCCTTCGCCTCGGCGATCAGGTCGTCAGCCTCTGCGTGGTGACCCAGGTGAGATAGCACTGCGGCGAGCTCGCAGCGGGCTCGGTAGGCGTAGCCCTGCACCTCCACGATCGCGATCGGGGGGGTGGCCAGCCGACCGTCCGCGAACTGTATGGCGTTCTCGGAGTCCTTCCAGCCTTGGTTGACTAAGGACCGGGGCCCGGTGGGTGCGTACTCGATTAAGCCATCGCCGTCGGGGTCGCCGGGACCGCGAAGCCAGCCCAGCGCTGCCCGAGCGGCGGGCAGCAGTTCGATGAGGGCCTCGCGGGGGGCGCCCCAGCGCAGCGCCTCCCCCAGCATGATCAGGAACAGC
>DASTBN010000741.1:0-3379 GCA_035712045.1 Pseudonocardiaceae bacterium | reverse complement strand
CCACCATAACGCGGCGGCGGCGAGGCCCGTCCACGCGGCATGCGCGGCGGGACTCAGTGCCGCGCGCAGCAGCAGGCGCCCTTCGGTGTCGATCAGGTCACCACCGGAGCCGAGCAGGGTGACAAACCCGTAGCCCAGAGTTTCCAGTAACGCGAAGCCGGTGCCGACCGCCACTCCGATGAGCAGCCCATCAGCGATACTCGACCGGTATCGGGTGAAGATCAGCATCGCGATCGGCAGCAGGAGCTTGGCGGCCTCCTCGATCAGCACCGCGGCCACTGTCGGCAGTTCCCCCAGGCGCCACGTGGTACCGAACTCCACCACGCTCGCGACCGCCGCGCCCAGCACTCCGCCCAGCAGCATGGCGCTCAGCAGCACGCTCAGCGGCAGGTCATACGCCGGTTTACGACCATCCAGATAGACCACGAAGCTGACCGGGATCACCAGCGTCCCCAGCACCAGCAGCGTAGGCACCAGCGCCGGATTCCCGGTGATCACCAGGGCCCGCTGGATGGCGACGAACAGCGCTATACCTACCAGCAGCACCGGAAGCCACGCCCATCGCTGAGCCCGGCCCGAAGCCCGCTGGCGGTCATTGCGTACTACCTGCCCCTGGGCGGTCATGATCACCTTCTGCCCCATCGAGCCAGCCCAAACTTCTGCCGCCCGTTACACCCCACTCGACCGCCCCGGGATCACGCGGCTGCCCGGACCAACCCTGCCGCACCGCCTAGCTCGCGGGCAAGCCACGCCGCAGGCTCACGCCCTCAGCCGGTGTTGCGCATCCCGGCGGCGATGCCGTTGACGGTGCGCAGCAGGGCCAGCCGCAGATCGGGGTCGGGCTCGTCCACTTCACGCCGGCGGGCCAGCAGCGAGACCTGGAGATGATGCAGCGGCTCAAGGTAGGTGGCCCGCACCTCCAGGGTCTGGCGCAGCAACTGGTGGCGCGCCAGCAGGGCCGAGCCGCCGGTGAGCCGCAGCACTTCCCGTTTGGTCAGGTCATGCTCAGCCACGATGGTGTCGAACAACGACTGCAGGCCCGGTTCGACGAGCGCGCTGACGTAGTGCTCCGCGATCCGCAGGTCGGTCTTGGCCAGCGTCATCTCGACGTTGCCCAGCAGATTGGTGAAAAACGCCCAGTCCCGCATCTCCTTGAGCACGTCATCGAGCCCGGCGTCGCGGGCCGCCCGCAGGCCACTGCCCAGGCCGTACCAGCCGGGCACCACCATCCGGGTCTGGGTCCAGCCGAACACCCATGGGATCGCCCGCAGCCCCTCCAGGGTGGTCTTGCCGCTACCCGGCCGGCGCGTCGGGCGGGACCCGACATTGAGCCAGCTCAGCTCCTCGACCGGGGTGGCGGTGGAGAAGAACTCGCTCAGCCCGGGCAGGCTGACGAACTCGCGGTAGGCCGCGTGCGCGGCGGAGCTGACCACGTCCATTGTCTCGTCCCAGCGGGCCAGCACGTCCGCCGGGACCCGGGAGGTCTGGTGCAGCAGGGTGGCTTCCAGCACCGCAGCCAGCAGGATTTCCAGGTGATCGTGCGCCAGGGTGCTCAGCGAGTACCGGTCGGAGATCACCTCGCCTTGCTCGGTCACCTTCAGCGTCGCGTCGACCGTGCCGTAGGGCGAGGCCGCGACCGCTTCCCCGGCTGGCCCGCCGCCCCGGCCGACCGAGCCGCCCCGGCCGTGGAACAGCCGCAGCCGTACCCCGTGTAGCGCGGCGATGTCCCGCAGCTGGCGCTGGGCGCGCTGGATGACCCAGTGGGAGGTGGTGATCCCGGCGTCCTTGTTGGAATCGGAGTAGCCGAGCATCACTTCCTGCAGGTCTCCCCGGGCGGCCACCAGCTGCCGGTAGGAGGGGTCCGAGAGCATCTCGTCGAGCAGTTCACCGGCCCGGCGCAGCTCGGTGGCGGTCTCGAACAGCGGGACCAGATCCACCCCGCAGCGCACCCCGCCGGGCGCCAGCGTGATCAGCCCGGCTTCCCGGGCCAGCACCGCAGCGGCCAGCACGTCGTCCACGCCCTTGGACATCGAAACGATGTAGGTGCTGGCCGCAGGTTCACCGAAGCTTTCTTGGGCAGTCCGGATCGTGTCGAAGACCGCGAGCACGCTCGCGGCGGCGGGCGGCAACGGCATAGAGCGAGCGGTCAGCGGCCGGCGGCCGCTCAGCTCTCGGGACAGCAGCGCCGTCCGCTCCCGGCGGTCGAGCTCGGTGTAGGGCACGGGGAGCTCATCGAGCGGGTCGTACAGGGCCGCGAGGGCACCGTGGTGCGCCTCGGCGTGCTCCCGGATGTCCAGCGCGGCCAGGTGCAGGCCGAGCGCGCGGGCGCTGCGCAGCGTCCGGGCCAGGGTGCCTTCGGCGATGCGTTCACCGAGGTGGGCACGCAGCGAGGTGTCCATCAGTTCCAGGTCGGCGATGTAGTCCCGCGCGCCCAGGTAATCCCTCCCGTCGGAGTGCGGCAGGCCCTCGCGGATCCGCTGCTGGGTCCGGGTGAGCCGGGCGAGGATGTACGAGCATTTCAGCCGGTAGGGTTCGTCAGCGTTGACTCGGCTGTAATGGTCGTACACTTGCGGCAGCAGCCGCCGGTCCCGGGCGAGGCTGCAGCGCAGCTCCTCGGAGAAACCGACGACCTGGGTGGACACACTCAGCTCTTGGACAAGCTGCTCCATCAGGGTGATCTGGATGGTCAGCGCCCGCTCCGCATACAGCCGCAGCACGTCGAGGGTGACCTGCGGTGAGACGTTGGGGTTGCCGTCGCGGTCGCCGCCGACCCAGCAGCCCAG
Organism: Pseudonocardiaceae bacterium; assembly: GCA_035712045.1. Lineage (GTDB taxonomy): Bacteria > Actinomycetota > Actinomycetes > Mycobacteriales > Pseudonocardiaceae. The sequence continues at coordinate 596 of DASTBN010000741.1, read as the reverse complement.
CACCACCGGACGGGCTTGCGCGGGCAGGGTGTACGAGGCTCGGGTGAGCTCATCCTCGAGGTCTTCCAGCAGCTCCGGCACCGCGCGGGTACCGAGCTGCCCGAGGTAGTAAGCGACCGCCCGGGCCTCATCGAGCACGGTGGGCTGGCCACGGCGAATCTCATCGGTCTGCCACAGCAGATCGACCAGCCGGGCGAGCCGACGCTGCCGCGCTTCATCGGGCAAATGCTGGTCAAGGACGTCGGCCACCTGCCGCAGGATGCCCTGCACCGACACACGGGACACCTCGGTCGGATGCGCGGTGAACACCGGCCGCAGCTGCATCCGCGCCAGCACGGCCTCCACCTCAGCCCGCTCGACGTCCCGGGTCAGCCGCTCCATCAGCGCGCGCAACGGCCCGCGCCGCCCGCCGACCAGGGTCCGCTGCTCCCGCGAGCGGTGCAGCTGTTCGGCCACGTTGGCGAGCTGGAAATAGATCGAGAACGCCCGCGCCAGCGCAGCCGCAGTGCCCACATCCAGGGTGGACAACAGCGTCCTGATCTCCGCAGTGCCCTCCCGCGCGGCGGCCTTGGCCAGCGCCCGGACCTGTTCGACCA